>SIRY01000142.1 GCA_004366215.1 Actinomycetota bacterium
GTGAGTGTCAGAATGAGGTATCTGACAGACCGAGCTGAAGTTGCTTATTGGATGCACAATAGTGGCCAAGTCGGCTGAATGAAGCTACGTGAAGGAAATCCGCGCCTCGGCGAGTGGGGCAGACGTTGGATACAGAGTTCCACTTGCCGGCTCAGCAGTAATGGCAACAGCGCGCATCCCGGTCGGTGGTGTCTGGATGATGGCAAAGACGGGGTGGGATCCGAGGAGCCCAATAGATACCATGCCTGCCCGTGTTAGCGCCCAGACTTGATACGTTTGCGAGGAGCGAAGGTTTGGCAGCTCTGTGGCTCGGATGACGCCAAGACCGGAGTGAGTCAAGGCAAGGGTAGCAACTGCGGTTGTGTCGATCGAGTAGCGTGACGACTCGCGTACCGGGTTCGGTAGCAATGTCTGCCGCGAGAGTGGACAGGCCAATGCTCGCTTGAGCGTGAGCGTGCGCAAGCTGGTGCTCGAGCCTCGTCAGACGCTGGTTGAGAACCGCGACGCCACTTAGCCCGGCAGCTCCTACGAGGACGGCGATGCTGGCCGCAATGGGAGCGAGGCGTAGGTGCTGCGCGCGGTGGCGGCGCGCGGGGGCGAGTGGTGCGCTCGTGCGCGCAGAGCGAGGGCGGAGATTCGCTTCGATAGCGTTCCAGATGTGCGGCGAGGGCTCTTCGACGCTGGAAGCCAGCTTCCCGGCCACCTCAGAAAACTCGCGTGCCTTCACCGCGCACCGTGGGCACGCTCGTAGGTGATCGTCGATGGCACGGAGCTCCTCGGGTTCAAGCGCGTCGAGTGCCCACGCCCCGAGTAGCTCCGCGACTTCATCGTGATCCATCACAGCTCCTTCGCTCCGACGTCCGAGAGCACCCGACCTAGCTTGGAAAGAGCGCTGCGGATGCGTGACTTCACTGTTCCTTCGGGCTCTTCGAGGCATCGAGCGACCTCACGGTACGTGAGTCCGCCAAAGTACGCGAGCTCGATCACCGCGCGCTCAGCGTCGTTGAGGGCGCGGAGGGCCGTGTCGACGACGACGCGTTCAGTAGCGGTCTCGAGTTCTGCATCTGAGGGGTAGCTTCGATCGCTCTGCTCACGCAGTTCGCGCCGTCGACGGGCCTCTTCGGCCCTCACGACGTCAACAGCCCGACGGTGGGTCATCGTCGCAAGCCAGCTGCGGAGGCTACCCCTCATGGGGTCGAAGCGCTCCGGCTCTCGCCAGAGGGAGAGGAATACCTCTTGGCATATTTCCTCCGCGATTGCCGAGTCGTAGGTTACCCGGCGTGCGATGCCAAGGACCATGCCCGCGTAGCGCCGATAGACTTCGTGAAGCGCCGCGTCGTTCCACCTAGCGATGCCTACAACGAGAACCGCATCGCTCGCCTCAGCCCAGTTCGTCACGATACCTACTTCGGCGCACTAGCTCTCGACGGATGGCTACTCGACGTCAGCTTGCCAGCCCGAGTAGTGCTCGAGAAGGTAGAGGCTCACGTCACGCGACCGGTCGAAGAGCTCGCAGAGTGATTCTTTGCCCGACACCACCTTGGCGAGGGAGATTGGCCATCGAGCGGTGATGACGAGCCGACGCTCAGGTGATTCCGTGGGAGAGGAGACGACGTCGGTCGCGGCGATCTCGAGTGGCAGCGCGGGACCGGTGACACCTGCGAGCTCCACCGCGATGCGGAGGATGTCCGTGTCGACCGCAACGGGCGGCAGCGACCACGTGAACGTTAGAGGAAAGTGGAAGTCATCGGGCGGATCCGCGTCGTCAGGCAACGTCGCAACGGTGTCCTCGAACGCGAGCAAGACGCGAGGATCGACGTCGAGGGCGAGGTGGAGGTCAACGGCCTGTCCGCAACCCTCCTCTGGATGGAGGTCCACCTCCCACCACTGACGCAACGAGTACGTCTCAACGAAGTGCCGCTCGTCGTGGACGTGGAAGCCGTGGTCGATAGCGTGATCCTTGAGGTCGGTGACGAATCCAGCGACGTCGATCGCAGCCACGCGCTACAGCCTAGGCCGTCGTGGCCTGAGCGGTAAAGCCCGTCGGTGACACTGACCGCCGACTGGCGCCAGGACAGCGGCGCTGGTATCGACAGGCGTGGCACGGAGGCGCGAGGGAGGAGACCGAACTCGGCTCTCGTCGCTCGACGATGCTGAGGTTGCCGCGCGCGAGGTCGACGAGCACGCCGAGGCGGCGGCCGAGGAACCACGCGCCCAGAGCCGCCACAGCGTTACCCTCTGGTGCAACCAGGGCGGCGTTTCGAACCGGGATGGCGATGCGATCCTCGTCGACGTCGACATAGCTGAGCGCAAGGGTGTCCCCGACGTGCTCCACCGTGGAGTTGAGGAGCCGTGCCGAGGCAACTCCGAGCAGCTGAGCGATCCGCTGAGGGACTTCAGCGCGTCGGGACCGATCGATCCGAAAGGCGTCGGCGCCTTGAGATCCACACCACAGCGAGAGCCACGGGCACGTCAGCGCTGCAGCGAGCCCAGCGACGGTACGTGGACGGGGTGCACGAGGAGCCGAGGAGCTCTCAGACGGTAACCCAGGATCCGACGGAACCGGCGGCACGAGGGGCAACGGCCCAAACTGAGCGTCGGGTGTGGCTTCGACTTCGAGGGTGTGCCAGGCGACACCGGGGGTCCCTGCGAGGCTCTCACGGAGCTGTGAGTCCTTGGTGCCGTCGAGCACGACGATGAGCGCATCTCGAGCACGAGTGAGTGCGACGTAGGCAAGCCGATTCGCTTCGTCGTCTTCTTCAGCTCGCCGACGCGCGGCGATACGAAGCGTGAGTCCCGACGCATCGGGTGCTTCGCGGTCATTCCAGGCGAGTCCGAGCTCCGGATGTACGACGAGGCCCTCGCGGTGAGGTCGCTCGAGGCGCTGCTCGAGCCCGACCGCGACCACCACCGGCCACTCGAGGCCCTTTGCGCCGTGGACAGTGGTCAACCGAACCGCGTCGAGCGATGGGATCGGAGGACGCGCGATCGGGGCTGCGGTGTCGACGAGGCGCTCGAGCAGCTCGGCGGTCTCTGTCACGGTCCGACCTGTTGGGAGTGAGGCGATGAACTCGACGCTCGCGTGCAAGTCGGCAAGCCGACGCTCGGGCTCGGGACCCCCTGCACTGATCGCATCGAGTTCGAGCAGCTCGATTGCACGGAGGAGCGCGTCGGTCGCACCCAGGCCCTGCGTCGCGCGTCGCAGGGCCCGGAGTCGAGCACCTCGAGCATCGGGCAGCGCCTCGAGCACAACGCTCCACGGGATGCCGCCACGGGTCTCGGCGAGGCGTCGCAGCTCACGATCGCTCACGCCGATCGCTTCGGAGCGCGCCAGAGCGAGTGCGGCCTCGTCGTCGGCTGGAGACGCCAGCCACCGAAGGATCGAGCGCACGAGCAAGCCAGCTCGGGTTGCAAGGAGGTTCCCCCCTCCATCGGCGACCGCGTTGACGCCGTGGCGGGCAAGTTCCCGTCTGTAGGCTTCGAGGTCGGCCCAGCGGCGTGCGACGATGGCGACGTCGCGCGGACGTAGCGCGTTGTGTGCTTCGGCGAGCAGCGTCGTGATCCGCTCTGCCACCCATGAGGCCGCGGCGCTCCGACGGTCGGAGACGTTGCCTCCGACGACGGTGAGCGCGGTGATCGGCGTGAGGCCTGATGGGTCGACTCGCTGTGGGGTCAACTGCGAAGCATCCCTGAGCGCGCGCGCCGCGAAGTCGTTCGCGAGCTCGAGGACAGGGGCACGGCTTCGGAACGAACGCGTGAGCTCGACGACGCGACTCCTCGTGGCAAACGCCTTGATGAAGTGCGCGCGGGCACCGCGGAATCCGTAGATCGCCTGCTTCGGGTCGCCGACGATCGCGGTCTCACCCCCGAGGAGCTCGGTGAGCTCGACTACGAAGGTCGCCTGAGCAGGCGAGACGTCTTGGTACTCGTCGACGATGAGAGCTCGCCAGCGCTGGCGGAGGTCGGCTCGCACCCAGTCGGTTCCGAGAGCGCGGAGGGCTGCCTCTTCGATCGAGGCGAAGCTCGCCGTACCCTCGCGGCGGTCGTGCTCGAACGCACGTGTTCGAGTCCGCTCGACGAGCTCACGCAGGTCAGGGTAGGCCGTCGCGATCCGCTCGTCGGCGCTCGTCCAACCGAGCGCACGCGCGCGCTCCTCTGGATCTTGCAGGCGGAGCTTGAGGGTCGTCACGAGCTCTGACAGAGGTTCGATGGCGGCGCCACGAGCGCCACGGCGCACCGCGTTGACGGCCTCGACGAGAGTCGAACCGTCGGCCGCGCCCGCGCGTAGGAACGCATCGATTGCCGAACCGATCGCCCGTGCCTGGTCAACGAGACGCTGCTGCGCGTCGGTCCGCGGTGAACACTCCTCGAGCGCGGCCAACAGGGCGTCGCGCTGAGTGCGCCACCAGGCTTGGACCTCCTCTGTGGCCCGCTCTCGCTCGCGCGCTAGATCGAGCGAGAGTGCTGAGGCGACCTCTGCTGGCTGCGTCAGCGCAAGGTCCGCGAGGTCCTCGAGGAGCGCGAGGGGTGCGGGCAGGGGATCGTCGCCGAGCGCTCGCGCCAGGAGAGCACCGAGCTCGATGCGCCTCGTCACGGGCGCAGTCCGTGGATCTTGGATCTCGACGTCTGGCGCAAGGTCGTGGGCGCCGGCGTAGACCCGCGCGATGTGGTAGGCAAGGCCGTCGAACGTCGTGATCGGCGCGACGACGAGGGTCGGCGCCAAGGGGTGTGAGCGGGCCTCGAGTGCCTGCTCGATTCGGTAGCGCAGCTCACGTGCGGCCGCCCTCGTGAAGGTGATGGCGACGATGGCTGTCGGCTCGACGCCGAGCTCGACGAGCGTGAGGAAGCGGTGCACCATGGTGAGCGTCTTGCCACTGCCTGCCCCGGCGACGACGCTGACTGGTCCCCGTGTCGTCGCCGCGACACGCTGCTCGGCGGTGAGTGAGTCGGTCACCGCCCTGCCCTCTCGCGCTCACCGACACCGCACGCCAACGCGCGCCGGCAGAGCCGGCAGGGCTGTCCTGCTCCGAGAGGATCGAGCTCAAGGACACCGCTGTCGAGTCGGCTGAGGAAGTGGTCGAACTCCTCGACGATCGTTACGTCGTCGAGTGGTGGCGTGCTGACGAGGCGGCGGTGGCGGCCTCGAAGGAGGACGTAGCCGGTCACAATGGACGTGGGCGCGGGCGCGAGTTGGAGCGATGCGCTGCGACCACGGCGAGCAGCCCACGCGTAGGCCAAGAGCTGTACCGGGCGACGCTCATCCCGCAGCGGCCAGCGCTCGGGCTCGCTCGCACGGAGCTTGTAGTCGAGGATGCGCCAGCTGTGGGCAGAGTGCTCGAGGCGGTCGATGCGGGCGCGAAGGCGCGTGGAGCGCCACCAGACCTCGAAGGTGACTTCGGTCGCGAGTGCGCCCTGCGGGCGCAGCTCGGGATCGGCAAAGACGCGCGCGAGGTGGCCTGCGAGGTCCTCGAGGCGTCGGAGTGCGAGAGGGTCGCCTGTGAGGGCCTCGGCGAGGCCCTCAGCCTCGTGGCACAGACGCTCGTACACCTCGGCAGGGTCGAGGGGCTGGTCTGGCCAGTCTTCGAGAACCCGGTGAGCGAGCGTCCCAAGAAGTGACGCAGGGAGGTCGCGCTGCTCACGTTCGCGGGGCCTGATCCCGAGCAAGCTTCCCAGCGCAAAGCGCACGCCGCACGAGGCTGCCTCATCGAGGTGGGTGACGGTGAGCTCATCTGGCACGAGGTGCTCGCCGAGGTCCCACGTCCACGGACCCGGCGCTCCGCGGTAGCGGTGCGTTGCGATGGCCACCCCGCGCTCAACCCAGCTGCTCGCTGGCGACGTCTCCGCTCGCTGGGTGTGACGCGCGTGGGTGAGCCCTTCGAGGAGAGGGCTTGGCTGCGAGAGCTCTGCACCGCTCGTTTGGGCGTAGCTGACGGCGACAGGAACGGGTCCACGAAGGAGAGACGCCGCGGAGAGCCACGCGTCGAGCCCGACGGCAAGAGGTCCGAGCGACGGTTCGAGCCGAGATGCTACGTCAGTGGGGAGGAAGGGGTTGTCGGCGACCGGAGCAGGGAGGCGAGCTGCGCTCGCGTCGAGGACGAGGCGGGGCACGTCCGGGGCGAAGCTCGCGGTGCTCGTCACCTGGACGAGGGTACCTCTCGTGGGTTCTGGCTCGAGGTCGAGGGCGTCGAGGAGTCCTCGCACGAGCGTCGGCGTCAGAGGCAGAGCGCGGGAGTCTGCGAGGGTGCTCAGAGCCTGCCGCAGAAGGCCGACCGCCTGCTCTTCTGCCGGCTCGCACACGAGGTCTGCTGCTGTGAGTTCAGCCCTCGCCGTGTCGAGCCACTCAAGCAGCTCCTCAGCGTCCCTCGGGACGCCGAGGCGTCTCAGGCGTCGCTCACGCCACGGTTCTCCTGGCAAAGTCCCGCCAGCTGCCATGCGGACCGCGTCGAGCACGAGGTGACCGACGGCGGTCTCGCTGAGGGCTCGAGGGATGCGATCGTCAAAGGGCAGGCCGAGGCGCCGCAACGAGGCCACGAGCAGTCGGTGCTGAGGCGACCGCGGCCCGACGAGCAGCTCGACCGCGAGGCCTTGAGCGTACAGCTCCCGAGCGCGGCTCGCCGCCCAGCGTGCCTCCTCAAGCGGCGTCGCGTGCGTCACCACCAGGCAGGACGCAGCAGGGGGAGCTTCGACGACGTCGAGGTCGACGCCGTAGGCCTCGCAGCGCCGAGTGAGTTCAGCGTGCACGAGGGGTGCGTGCGCCCCTGGAGGGAGGAGCGCATGGACTCTCGCGTGAGGGGACTGTGCGCGCCGCAGTGCGAGCTCGAGCGGCATGGGGAGCCGGCGCAGGTCGCGTAGCGCCGGGAGGTTGCTCGGAAGCTCGCCTCGAGCGAGCTCACTACGCAGGAGCCGGGGCTCGCGGGCGTAGCCCAAGGCCGCGAGGTCCTCGTCGAGGGCGTCTCGGATGCGACGCAGCTCGTCGCCGCGCCGGCCGAGGGCCCTGAGGGCTGCGTCTTCCACGAGCGCGAGGTCGAGGGCGTCGAGTGCGCGAAGGACGTCCCTGGGCGCCGCCTTGACCCCCACCCGCGCGAGTTCGACCGATGCCCGCGCGAGCGCGAGCGGCGCCGGCGCGACGGTGAGCTCGTGCGACGGGCTCATGTGGCTGCCAGATCGCCGACGTCGACCATACGGTGCGATCCTAGGAACCAAGATCCGCTCCTGTGCGCGCGTAGACTGCGTGTCGTGGTTGCTGCCGCGGTGAGGGCGCCAGCGGCCGTCTTAGAGGCCGAAGGGCTCGTCGTCGGCTACGGCCCGTCGGTCGTACTCGAGGCGGTGTCGCTCCACGTGCGTGCGAGCGAGCTCGTCGCCGTGGTGGGCGACAACGGTGCGGGCAAGACGACGCTCGTTCGGACGCTCGCTGGTGAGCTCAAGCCGCGTGCGGGCACCATCCGTCCGTCCGCTGCCGACGTCGGGGTGGTGTGGCAAGACCTCGCGCTCGTCGAAGACCTCGGCGTCGCGGAGAACCTCCTCCTTGGCCGCGAAGGGGGCGTGTTCGTCTCGCCTCGGCGCACCCACGCCGAGGCCCGGGCCATGCTGCGCGACCTCGGGCTCTCCCTCGGCGACCTCGCGCGGCCGCTGCGCACGCTCTCAGGTGGGCAGCGCCGGCTCGTCGCCATCGCGCGAGAGCTTGCTCGGCAACCGCGGTTCCTCCTGCTCGACGAGCCGACGTCATCCCTTGGCGCAGCCGAGGCGACGGCCGTCGTTCGGCTCGTGCGAGACGCGTGCGGCCGTGGGGTTGGGGTACTGCTGGTCTCGCACGACCTCGACCTCGTGACGCAGATCGCCGATCGCATTGTCGTCTTGCGTCGCGGACGCGTGGTCGCCGATGTGCCCGGTGGCTCCGTTGGACCAGATGACCTCGGGGAGCTCATCCTTGGCGACCACCCGCAGCAGAGCTCTCGCCGTCAGCTCGAGCGCATCGTCTGGCTTGCTCGCGAGGTGGCCGAGGGCGGCGCGGAGTCGGGGGTCGCCGCGATCACCGCGACGTGCTCAGCGGCCCTCGGCGGCTGCGGCGTCGCAACTGTTCTCCTCGACGCCGCTGGGCGCGGGGTGCTCGAGAGTGCCGTCGGCGTCGACGCCGCGACGGCCGACGCGGTCCTCGAGGAGCTCGAGGCGCCGACCGGGCTGCTACGACGCGCGCTCGAATTCGGAGCCGCGCACGGACTTCTCGAGGTCCGTAACGTGCAGTGGGAGCTCTGGGGTTTCGCGATTCGTGGGCCGAGCGGTCCACTCGGGGTCCTCGTGATCGGCCGCGACCCGACTCGCGACCGCGCTCGGCCTCGGCTTGAGCTCGCTCCGCTCTACGCCGCTCAGGTCGCGACGGTCGTTGAGCGCGAGCGGGCGCTCCTCACGCTCGCTCACCGCAACCACGTCCTCGAGGTGCTTCGGGGAGCCCTTGAGATCCTCGCCCGTGGTGCTGACGTCGAGCGCGCGCTCGAGGCGGCGCTCGCGTCGTTTCGTCAGGCCATCGGCGCGAGCGTTCTCGAGCTGCTCGAAGGCGACGCGGCCGGGAGCATCCTCGAGCAGTCGGCAGTTCCCACTGGTGAGTGGGTGCGCAAGGTTCCTGCCTCGAGCCTCGCTGTGCTTCGGGCCGTCGTGCCTGAGACGGCGCAGCGTGACGACACAGAGGAGCTTCTGAACGCTGCGCTGAGCGTCGTTCGCCTCGCACTCGAACGGCGCGAGCTCGAGCGCGTGGCTCAGGAAGCGGCGGCGCTGCGGCGTTCGCAGGCCCTCCAGGTCGCGTTCGTTCACCGCCTCAGCCACGAGCTGCGCACCCCGCTGACGGCGATCACCGGCTACGCGTCGAGCCTGCTCGCGAACGACGTCGCCTGGGATGCTGCCTCGCAGCACCGCTTCCTGACTCGGATCGTCTCTGAGTCGCAACGGCTCGCTCGACTCGTCGGGGACCTCCTCGACCTCTCGGCGATCGAGTCTGGGACGCTCCGACTCCGACGCGACTGGGCCGAGCTCGCCTACGTCGTCGAGGCGGCTGTCGCCTGCGTGCCCGAGGTGACGGTCGACGTCGACGTGCCGGAGGGAGTGCCACCGGTCTTCGTCGACCACGACCGCCTCGAACAGGTGCTCGTCAACCTCCTCCACAACGCGGCGTACCACAACCCCCCGGGCACGCACATTCGTCTTCGCGTACGACACGAGCCGGGTCGTGTCGTCGTCGCCGTCGAGGATGACGGCCCAGCGATTCCGCACGGCGTCTCGCTCGCCGAGCTCGCTGAGCGTGGACGTCGCGAAGGGGGGAACGGCCTTGGCCTCGCGATCAGCCTCAGCATCGTCGAGGCGCTCGGGGGTAGCTTGACGCTCGTGCCTCGGGCTGATGGGAAGTGCTTCGAGGTCGTGTTGCCCGAGGTCACTGAGTCAGCGGGCGACGTCGTCGTCGTAGCGGAGGGCCAGTGACGACGGTGCTCCTCGTCGAGGACGACCCCAACATCGTCGATCTCATCCGCGCGAACCTGCTCGTTCGGGGTTACGACGTTGCGGTCGCAACGGAGCGTCACGGCGCACTTGCGGTTCTCGAAGCTCGGCACCCTGACCTCGTGCTGCTCGACCTCATGATCCCCGGCGTCGAGGGCTTCGAGCTGTGCTACGAGATCCGAGAGCGAACGAGCGCGGGCCTCATCGTCGTCTCGGCACGTCGTGCCGAGCAGGACAAGGTGACGGCGCTCAACGCAGGTGCTGACGACTACCTCACGAAGCCGTTCGGTATCGAGGAGCTCATGGCCCGCATGACCGCGACCCTGCGGCGTACTCGCCCGATGCAGGGGCCGCCGAGTGCTGGCGGGAGAATCGAGCTTCGACCGGGACTCGTCGTGGACCTCGAGCGCCAGCTCGTCGAGCGCGGTGGGGTGCCGGTGCACCTTACGCCGACCGAGTTCGCGCTCCTCGGAGAGCTTGCGCGGGCAGACGGGCGGCTGCTGTCGCACGCGAGCTTGCTTCGTGCGGTGTGGGGTCGAGGCTACGAGACCGAGACAGAGTACCTCAGGGTCTACATCCGCCGGCTGCGAGCCAAGCTCGAGGAGCCTGGCGAGCCTCCGCTCATCGTCACGCAGCCTCGCGCGGGGTATCGGCTGCTGCGGGACACCACGTAGGCCGTTTACGCATTTTTCACAGCTGGCGACTGCTGTTAATCCCCTGTTAACGGCCTGCGACGTACCATGGCCGGCACGTGGGGATGAGCCCCACCGTGTCAAGGGGGTAGTGGGAGTGCGAGTGGTAACCTTTGCGCGGGCGACGCTCGTCGTTGGCGGCGCAGCCCTGGCGATCGCTGCGTGCGGCTCGACGAGCACGACGTCGACGAGCTCGAGTAGCTCGGCGGCGACGCCGACGGTGACGGTCGCGTCGTTCAACCGCGACTTCACGGCGATGAGCGAGCTTCGGTCCTTGGCCGCCAAGGGCAAGGGTCTCGTCGCGGCGATCCTGCCGGATACCGTGAGCTCGGCGCGCTACACCGAGTTCGACGCACCGTTTCTGACGAAGGCGTTCCAACTCGCTGGCCTCAAGCCGAGCCAGTACATCGTCGAGAACGCCCAGGGCTCCGACGCGACCGAGCTGTCGATGGCGCAGAGTGCGATCAGTCGGGGGGCGAGCGTCGTGATCTTTGACCCGCTCGACTCTGGCGTCGGTGTCGAGATCGAGAAGTACGCCGCGCAGCACGGCGTTCGCGTCATCAACTACGATCGCCTCACCCTCGGATCGTCGCCGTCGGACTACTACGTGAGCTTCAACAACGTTCGTGTGGGCCAGCTGATCGGTCAGGGGTTCGTCGCGTGCGTCGCTGCGTGGCACGTCACACACCCCAACGTCCTCGTCATGCGCGGCGCTCCGACGGACAACAACGCGACGCTCTTCGCTGAGGGCTACGACTCAGTCATCGACCCCTACTTCAAGTCGGGCAAGTGGACGCTCGTCGGTACGCCACCGGGCACCTGGACGCCCTCGGTTGCGCTCACCGAGTTCCAGCAGATGTACACCGCGCACCGTAACATCAACGCGGTGGTCACCCCGAACGACGAGAATGCAGCACCGATCATCGCCTACCTTCAGTCGCTGCACATCCCGCCTCGCACCATCCCGTTCACGGGCCAGGACGCGACGCTCCAGGGGCTGCAGAACATTCTCGCGGGCTACCAGTGTGGCACCGTGTACAAGCCGATTTACGAGGAGGCCCAAGCAGCGGTAGCGCTCGCGCTCTACCTTCGCGCAGGCAAGACGCCTCCTGCGTCGCTGCTGAACGGCACCACGCACGATCCTGTATCTGGCAACAACATCCCGTCGGTGCTGCTGACGCCGGAGTGGGTCACGACCGCGAACATGGCGTCGACCGTGATCGCGGATAACTTCGTGCCAGCCTCGCAGCTGTGCGCCGGATCGTACGCGGCTGCGTGCAAGGCCGCGGGGATCAACGCGTAACGTGGCGGTGGGCGGGGGGTGCGCGGACCGTACCCCCCGTTGGCCAGAGGGGAGGTCGCGAGGTGGCGACGACGACGGGAGCCCTGCTCGAGCTTCGCGGCGTTGAGAAGCACTTTGGTCCTGTCAAGGCGCTCGAGGGCGTTGATCTGACCGTCCCTCCGGGCGCGGTCACCGCCCTCGTCGGTGACAACGGCGCCGGCAAGAGCACGCTGGTCAAGGTCATCTCTGGGATCCACCGCATCGACGCAGGTGAGATCCGTCTACCAAGATCTCGCGCTGTGCGACAACCTAGACATCGTTCAGAACATGTTCCTTGGCCGCGAGCCACGCCGGTGGGGAGTGCTCGACGAGGCCTCGATGGAGCGTCGCGTGCGAGAGACGCTCGCCGGTCTCTCGGTCGTCACGGTGCGCTCGCTGCGTCAGCCCGTCGGTTCCCTCTCTGGAGGGCAGCGTCAAGCGGTCGCGGTGGCTCGCGCGATTCTCTGGAACTCGCGAGTCGTCATGTTCGATGAGCCCACGGCGGCGCTCGGTGTCAGCCAGACCCGTGTGGTGCTGCGTATCATCCGAGAGCTCGCTGAGAGCGGCATGTCGGTGATACTGATCTCTCACAACCTGCAGGATGTCTTCGCGACGGCTGATCGCATCGCCATCTTGCACCTTGGGCGCATGGTCGCAGAGGGCGATCGCGCCGCGTTCGACCCGAGCACCGTCGTCGAGCTGATGACGGGTCAGCGACTCAGTGAAGGCGCGACGAGCACGAAGGAGGCATCGACGAGATGATGCCGCGGCACGAGGGTGCTGGCGTGGAGACGGAGGTTGCTCCCAACGGTGATCGCCCGGCCGGCGATGTTGCGCGCGAGACGGCGAGTGCAGAGGTCGTCATCACGAGCACCCGTGCGTGGATAGTGAGCTGGTGGCGACGCGTGCGCTCCGGCGAGAGCGGCATGCTGCCGGTGTTGGCCGGACTCCTCGTCATCGTGATCATTTTCCAGGCCGAGAACTCCCTGTTTCTCTCGGCGGGCAACCTCGTGAACCTCCTCGTGCAGGGCGCGACGTTCGTGCTGCTCGGCATGGCCGAGGTGTTCGTGCTGCTCCTTGGCGAGATCGACCTGTCGGTCGGCTACGTTGCGGGTGTCGCAGCGGCTGTCATGGCGATCCTCGCCTCGCCCATCATCGGCAAGGAGCCGTGGTGGGTCGCTCTCGTGGCTGGTCTTGGTGCCTCGACGCTCATCGGCGTTGTCCAGGGCGTACTCATCACGAAGCTGAGCTTGC
>SIRY01000143.1 GCA_004366215.1 Actinomycetota bacterium
ACCGCCTCCACCGCGTCGCTGAGGAGCTGCCCGAGGACGGGCGGCGCTGGAGCGACCTCGAGACTCATCGGCTCGAAGGTCACCACAGGGTGGCGACACAGCTCTGCGAGTCGCTCTGCGAGCTCCCCCCGAACAGCCAAGCTCGGCCCTGCGCCCGGAGCATGCGACGTCCCCACGAGTTCGAGGACGATCGGGGCCTCCCAGGACTCCTCGAGGGGCGGGGTCGCGACGACGACGCTGCGACCCGCAAGGATATCCTGCCGACTCGTTAGGCCCATGGGCTGCCCCCGTAGACTTCTCAAGGTGCACCTTACTGTTCCCCCCGGCGCCTCCGACGTCGACGTGCTCATCGTGGCCAACCTCGGACTCGGCCCCGCGTTTCGTGCCAACGCGTCGCTCTACCTCGCCGCGGCCCAGCGTCACGCAGCGTCGGTGGGCGTGCTCAACCTCGCGAGCGACGCCGTGGATCTCACGCGCCCACCGCGTGCTCGGTTCGCGCTCATCCTTGACAAGGACGCCTCCACCGCTGAGGCGCTGCGCAGCAACGGCACCGCGGTGGCTAACTCCCCCGAGGCGATCCTCGCGTGCGACGACAAGCGCAGGACAGGAGCTCTGCTCAGCGCCGCGGGCGTCGCGACCCCGCACACCGTCCTGCTGCCACCGCTCTACCCGAAGCAGGCGATGGATCTGCGAGCGCTCGAGGAGGCCGTCGGAGCGCTCGGGCTCCCACTCGTCGTGAAGGAGGCCAAGGGGTCCTTTGGCTCCCAGGTCCACCTCGTCGAGACGATGGAGGATCTCACGGACATCGCGACCTCCCTCGCCGACAAACGGCTGCTCGCTCAGGAGTTCATTCGATCATCGCGTGGGCGGGACCGGCGCCTTCACGTCGTCGACGGTGAGGTCGTGGCGGCGATGGAACGCCGTAGCGCGCACGACTTTCGCGCCAACCTCTCCGCTGGCGGCGTCGGCTTTCCGTACGTCCCGAGCGAGCCCGAGCGCGAGCTCGCGATCGAGGCAGCACGTGCGGTCGGCGCGGTGAACGCCGGCGTGGATCTGCTCATCGACTCCCACGATCGCGGCGCACTCGTCTGCGAGGTCAACGCCAACGCCCACATCTGGCGCCTCAGCGCGATCAGCGGAGTCGACGTCGCTCACGAGGTCGTCTCACGACTTCTCGTCACCCGATGAGTCGTGTCTTGCTCTGCTACGACCCGTGGATGCTCGCGCGAAACCTCTGGTTCGCCCGAGCTCTGCGCGATCGCCTCGCTGAACGCCTCGGTTCGTGCGAGCTCTCTCTCGTTGGCCCCGGCGACCTGCCAACGCTCCCGACCGACCTGGAGGCGGCGCTTGTGCGCTCGCGCGACGTTACCCTGCGGCGCTGGCTCGCACGGCGGATTCCTGTCGTCTGGAACAGCCCGGCGCTCGCGGCGCTCGGCAACGACAAGCTCCTCGCCTCGCAGTGGCTGCGTCGCCACGGGGTTGCAGTCCCGACCGCGGTACCTGCGTGGCTCCGACATCGACTCGACGCCGACACGTGGGTCGAGAAACCTCGCCACGGGCACGGAGGCCAGGACGTAGCCCGCAGGTCAGGGAGCGACGCACCCGCCCGACCGCTCGACCACTGGATCGCCGAGCCCTTCGTCGCCCACGGTGATCGAGTGCTGCGAGCCTACGTCATCGGCACGAGCCCCGTCGTGTGGCTCGAACGACAGGCTACCGACGGCTTGGCAGCCAACGTGACGCGCGGCGCCACGACCCGGCTCGTTGACCCTGACGAGCGCGCGCTCGAGCTCGTGAGCGCTGTCTGCTCCCTGCTCGGCCCTGGCTACTACGCAGTCGACGTCTTCGGCCACTCCGACACCTGCGACGACTGGATCGTCAACGAAGTGGAGGACCTCGCCGGAGCCCGCTCGCTCGTGGCACACGGGGTCGACATCGCACGCGCCGTCGCTGAGGGCCTCGCTCACGAGCTCGAGCGGTAGTCCTCGCTGAACTCGAGGAACGCCTCGAAAGCGCGCGGACCGTAGACAGTCCCCGGGCCGCCCGTCAAGAGCACGACCACACCGAGCGCCTCGGCAACCTCTTGCACGCTCGCACCAGCACGCGCTGCGCCACGAGCGTGCGAGGCGATGCAGCCGTCACACTGCGTGCTCACCGCCACAGCGAGCGCGATGAGCTCCTTCGTCTTGGTGTCGAGCACGCCGTCGGCTAGTGCGTGCCGGTGGAGCTCTGCGTAGGATCGCCACGTCTCAGGAATCTGCGCTCGCAGCTGCTTGACCGGATCGCGAAGTCGTTCCTGCACCTCGTGCCAGCGCCCCGCCATCGAGTCCCTCCTTCGCTCCCGATCCTGCACCCTAGTGCGGCAGCCCGCCCACCCACTGGGTGACGTACAGCGGCGGGAACCGACGCTGCTGGATCGTGACCGCCACGACGACGAAGGCGCCGACACCGAGCACCACGGCCCCCGCGACGAGCAGGGCGGGCCAGAGGAGCCCACCAACGCAGAGGAGCGTACCAAGAATCGCGCTGCCAAGCGCTGCTCGCCGACGTCGGCGGCGCCACCGGCTGCCACCGAATGGGAGGCGAGCCTTACCAAACGTCGCATCGTAGAGCTCTGGCATCCACCGAGCGCGCTCAACCTTGAGCATCCGCCGCTCGTACTCGTCGTAGTGCATCGTGCCGGAGCGCAAGCATTCGATGAGGACAGCTCGCGCACGGTCCCGGTCCTCTTGACCGACGGCGACGGCCCACTCAGACGAGCGCCGGCCCCTCTTCACCGCGTCACTCCTCGCCACCTCGGCGACCCACCCACGCATCCAATTGTACCGAGCGTGCTCAACATGGCCGAGGCCGCCGCAGCTGACGCTGCTCCCCTGCGCGCGGACCCCGCGACACAGTAGCCGCGGCCCACCACGGCTAGGATCTCGCCGTGCACGCACCCGAACTCATCCGTGAGGACGCCGACCTGCGTCTTGAACGTCTCGTCGTGCCACCGCTCGAGAACAACGTCTGGATCGTGACCACGCCTCACGGCGGGTTCATCGTCGATGCACCGAGCCGCGGTGAGCTCCTCGTCGAGCTCGCTCGCGCTCGAGGCATCACCGCCGTCCTGATCACCCACGGCCACCCCGACCACATCGGCGCCGCAGCGTCGCTGCACGACGCCGGTATGGCGATCTGGATGGGAGCGGCAGATGCGCCCGGTCACCCGTGGGTCGACCACCCCCTCGAGCGTGAGACCATCCTCGCGATCGGCGGGCTCACTGTCCGAGCTCGGCCGACTCCTGGCCACACCATCGGGTCGGTCTGCTACGACATCCGGGGCGAGCTCTGCTTTACGGGCGACACCCTGTTCCCAGGCGGTCCCGGCAAGACCGTCGGCGCTGACGCGTTCACGGCCGTCATCGCCTCTGTCCGCGACGTCCTCTTCGCAACGCTCGACGACGCGTGCCTCGTCTTGCCAGGACACGGACCGACCACCACCATCGGAACCGAGCGGCCACACCTCGACGAGTGGATCGAGCGAGGCTGGTAGTGAGGGTGAGCCTCAGCGCCATCCTCGAGCGAGCGCCGGGCCTCGCGCTGCTCTGGACGCGCCGATCCGAGCCCAAACTCGCCGCGCCAGCGCCCTCCGAAGCGGAGCTTGCGTTCGCGCTCGAGCTCGCCGCCACCGCTCCGGATCACAGGAGCCTCACGCCCTACCGCGTCATCGCGCTGTGGCCCGACGGCGCGGAGGGGATCGTCGAGCACCTCGAGCGCGAACGCCCAGACGATGCTGCCCGAGCGCGCGTCACGCTCTCGAGGGCGCCGCTGTTCCTGGTTGTCGTCTTCCACCCGGTCCACGGTGCGCGGACGCCGCTCGAGGAGCAACGCGACGCCGCCGCCGCCGCAACGGGGTACCTTCTCCTCGCTCTTTGGGGTCTTGGCTACAGCTCGATGTGGCGCACGGGCCGACTTGCCCGAGATCCGCTCGTCGCTGAGCACCTCGGCCTCGACACGGACGAGCAGATCATCGCGCTCGTCGGCGTAGGGACCAGCCTCGGAGTCGCGTTACACCCTCGAGATCGTCGACCAACGCTGACACACCTTGGTTCGGCTCGGTCTCAGGAAACCCTCGGCCAGGCTTAGGCATGCCCCTGAGAAGGGACTGTAGCCTTCAGCCGAGGGGAGGTGAGCGATGCGATTGCCCGTGGTCGATGACGAGGAGAATCTCGTAGCGAGCCTCAGGCGAGGCCTCATGGCCGAAGGTTTCGCCGTCGACACGGCGTGCGACGGTCCGAGCGGGCTCGCACTCGCCCGACGCACCCAGTACGACTGTATCGTCCTCGACATCATGCTCCCTGGCGTCAACGGTTTTAAGTTCACCCAGCTGCTACGCGAGGAGCAGGTCTGGACGCCGATTCTCATGCTGACGGCGAAAGACGGTGAGTACGACGAGGCTGAGGCCCTCGACACGGGCGCCGACGACTTCTTGAAGAAGCCGTTTTCGTTCACGGTCCTCGTGGCGCACATCCGTGCGCTACTCCGGCGCAACGTCGAAAGCCAACCCCCGGTCCTGCGAGCAGGCGACCTCACGCTCGACCCCGCGAGCCACCGAGTCGCGCGGGGTGACGTCCCCATCGAGCTCACGACCCGAGAGTTCTCGTTTCTCGAGCTCCTCATGCGCAACAAGGGGAGGGTGCTGCGCAAGCAGGACATCATCGCGCACGTCTGGGACTACGATTTCGAGGGCGACTCGAACATCGTCGAGGTCTACATTGGCTACCTGCGCAAGAAGATCGACGCGCCGTTCGGCACGAAGGCCATCACCACGGTTCGAGGGGTCGGGTACCGTCTGGAGGAGGACGGAGGTGCGAACAGGGTCGATTCTCCGACGGAGTAGCTAGGTCCGCACTCCATGCGTCTCTCCTCGCTCGGTCGGCTCGACCGGCTCGCTCACTCCCGCTGGCGACCGGTTCGCTTCCTCGCGCGCCTGGCCTCGGCGGTCGTCGTTCGCACTACCGTCGCCGCGACGCTCGCAGTCGGCATTGCGCTCGCCGCCAGCCTCGTGTCAACCGTGATCGTCCTGCGCGCTGCGTTGACGCGCGGCATGGTGGACACGGCGCGAAGCGAGGCTTACGACATCGCCCTCCTCGTCCGCGATGGCAACGTCTCCCACCCTCTCCCGCTCCCGCGCGGCGACCTTGCGGCGCAGGTGGTGGCGAGTAGCGGCCAGGTCATCGCCGCGACCGCCAACTTGCGAGGGATGGGGCCGCTCGTCAACCCGCGGGTTATCCCGACCCAGGGTCTCATCAGAACGCAGGTCACGGCTAAAGCACGGTTGCTCGTCGTCGCCCCCACCGCCGACCAGCGAACCGTCTTGCTCGCTCAGCCCATCGTCTTGACCAGTCGGGCAGCAGCCACGCTCGCTCGTAGCGCGATGCCGGCTCAGGTCAGCTCTGACAGCGTCGAGACGTACTACGTGGTGACGATCGCGTCGCTCGCCAGCGTCGATCAAGCGACGCGAACTCTCGTCCACATCTTCGACGTCGTCTACCCGATCGTGCTCCTCATTGTGGGGGTCGCTACCTGGTGGCTCGCTCATCGGGCCCTCGCGCCGGTCGACCAGATGATCACCGACGTCGCTGAGATCACCTCGTCGAATCTCCGCCAACGCGTCACGCAACCTCCGGGGAACGACGAAGTCGCGCGGCTCGCTCGGACGATGAACGCGATGCTGGCGCGACTGGATCGCGCGATGCAGCGTGAGAAGCAGTTCATCGAAGATGCGTCGCATGAGCTCAAGAGTCCACTCTCGGCGATTCGAACCACACTGGAAGTCGGCTCGCTCCACCCCGAGCTAACCGACTGGACAGAGACCACTCGGATCGCGCTCGCCGAGAGCGAACGTATGCAGCGCCTCATCGACAACCTCCTCCTGCTGACTCGCACCGACGCTGGGCTCGTACGCCACCAACGCACCGTCGACCTCACCGCTATCGTGGCCGCAGAGCTCGAACGGCTGAGCAGGCTCGCCCCGCACATCGACATCGGAGACGCCTCGACGGTCACCGCCTCCATCGTGGCCGAGCCTGAACAGCTTCGCTCGCTCATTCGCAACCTGGCAGAGAATGCAGCGCGTCACGCTCGTCACCGCGTCGTCATCCACGTCGATGCTGGTCAGCCGGGTGCCCTCCTCGTCGTCGACGACGACGGCCCAGGTATTCCGATGGAGCGGCGCGAGGAGATCTTCGAGCGCTTCGCACGGCTCGACGAGGCGCGCTCGCGGCACGATGGCGGTTCAGGGCTCGGCCTTGCTATCGTGCGAAGCGTCGTGACCGGCCTCGGCGGCCGCGTCTGGGTAGCTGAAAGCTCCCTCGGTGGAGCTCGCTTCGTCGTGAGCCTCCCGACCGCGTCGGTGGCGCCCTACCCACGTAACCTCATCGCAACGAACCAAGCGAAGGAGTAGCAGTGAGCACGACTCAGCGGCCAAACCGCACGGCGCCTCCCTTTCACGTCGCACCACGGCGCCGACCCTCGCGTCGCGCTCGACTCGCACGCACGAGTGCTCTCGTCGCCGTCGCCGCTCTCGGTGGGTGGGCCGCGCTCGGGACGCTCACCACGCCGGGTTCGGCGTCGCTCGGCGTCAAGTTCGTCGAGTGGGTCCGCAGCCACGGTGGCGCGAGCTTCGTCGCGTGGCTCGAGAACACCTGGTACTCCCTCCACCAACCGCCGACCGGCGGCAAGCCCCCTGCTCAGGCGCTTGAGCCCGCCTCGCACGTGACGGCGCTGTCCAACGGTCCGCTCCCACCGCCACCACGCGTGCAGCCCTTCGCGCAACCCCCGCTACCGCACGAGGGTGTCTGGACCCCTGAGGGCCCTCTGGTCCACGGCACGCCGGCACTCTACGTCACGCTCATGCGCCCTGACCCCATCCACACCTCTCTCGTGGCAGGCGTCGCGTGGCTCGACACACGGCTGCTCAGGTTCATCCAGTACGCTGGCGCGCAGCAGCCCCCTGGTGGCGGACCGTGGCCTTACATGGCTCCTATCACAACCCCCGTTGCTGACTACCTCGTCGCAGCCTTCAACTCCGGCTTTCGGATGCAAGACGCCAACGGCGGCTACTACGCCTACGGCCGGATGGCTGTCCCGCTCCGCAACGGTGCGGCACATCAACCCCTTGGTGAACTCCACCAACTTCGCGCTCTGGGGCGCCACCGTTGGCAACCAGCTCCTCGTCTGGCGCTCAGGAGTGGGAGTGACGAGAGACGGCGCGCTCGTCTACGTCACCGGTCCAGGCCTCTCGGTTGCCTCGCTCGCCCGGCTGCTCCAGCGCGTCGGAGCCGTCAACGCCATGGAGCTCGACATCAACTCCGACTGGACGGACTTCTTCTACTTCAACCACCAGCTCGGTCAGCCTGCCTCACCCGTCAACGGCTACCGACTCGTGTTCGACATGCTGCGCCCACCCCAGCGCTACTTCGAAGGCACGGCTCGCGACTTCGTCGTGGCAGAGATCCGCCCAAGCCTCGCGACCTCCTCGTAGGTACGACCTCAGGCCACAGTCGCACACTCTGGACGACCCGACCGGCTACGACGGCTTCAGGGGTGGTGCCTCGCGCAACCCTACGTCAGAGGACATCGAGCCGCGGACCGGGGTGCGCATCCTGCCTCTCGACGCGCACCCCGTCGTCGCGGCCGGACTCCCAAGACGAGTACGTGCCCGCCACTCGACGAACGCGTGGCTCGAGCCCTACCGCTCGAGCGTGGGCCTGCACCCGAGACGACCACCGGCGCCGCGCGCCCACACGGCCGTGAGGACACCGAAGCTCCTGGGGGACGCGCGCGCCTGGCTCCGCACGCAGCCACGAGGGCACCCGCTGCGAGCGCCACACCTGCGCAGGCGGAGCTACCGGCGGCTCACGACCGCTGCGAGCGACGCCTCGAACGCGTTAGCCGCCTCGTCGATCTCGCTCTCGGTCACGACGAGCGGAGGCATCCAGCGGATGATGTTGCCGAACGTCCCTGCACTCATCGCGAGCACTCGGTGGCTGCGCTGCATCTCGAGCAGTACCGCTGAGGTCAGATCAGCGTCCGGTCGGCCACGCTCGTCGCGCAGCTCCACACCGACCATGAGGCCGAGCCCGCGAACCGCCGCGATGACCGAGTACTTCTCGGCGCTGCGCTCCATGCTCGCCCGCAGCTGTGCTCCACGAGCTTGCGCGTTCTCGAGGAGCCCCTCCTCCTTGATGACTCGAATGGTCGCGAGCGCTGCCGCCGCTCCCATCGGGTTGCCCCCGTAGGTACCGCCGTGGCTACCGACGGGCCATCGCTCCATGAGCTCCCACCGCGACCCGATCGCAGAGAACGGAAATCCAGATGCGATACCCTTCGCCATGACGAGGATGTCCGGCTCCACGCCGGCGTGCTCGACGGCGAACATGCGGCCGGTACGACCAAATCCGGTCTGCACCTCGTCAGCCACGAAGAGGATGTCGAGCTCGCGAGCCCGTTGCGCGAGACCCTGCAGGAACGCCGCCGGGGCTGGGATGTAGCCACCCTCGCCGAGCACGGGCTCGATCACGAGTGCCGCCGTCTCGCGGGGTGCCGTCTGGGAGGCGAGGAGGTAGTCGAGGTAGTCCAGAGCCTCATCCACGTCCACCTCGTCACCTCGACGGCTCGAGCGGGGAAAACCCGGAAACAGCGACACGTAGACGCCCGGAGGAACGAGGTACCCAGCCCGATATCCGGTCCTCGAGGTCGTCATCGCCATGGTCTGCGCAGTGCGGCCGTGAAAGCTTCCCTGAAACACGACGATGTTCGGTCGTCCGGTCGCCTGGCGAGCCAGTTTCACCGCGGCCTCGGTCGCCTCAGCGCCGGAGTTCGAGAAGAAGAAGGTATCAATCCCCGAGGGAGTGATCTCATCGAGCGCGTCAGCGAGCGGCTGGAGTAGGTCGTGCGTGTAGATGTTGACCTGAGCGTGGATGAAGCGCTCTGCCTGGCGCGCGATGGCTTCGACCACCCTTGGATGCGCGTGGCCCGTCGACGTCACAGCGATACCCGACGTCATGTCGAGCCACGCTGTGCCCTCGGTGTCCCAGACCCGCGCACCTCGACCGTGCGTCACAGTAATAGAGGACACCTTGCTCCACACAGGCGCCAGCCGTCCCATCACGCCTCCTTTGCACTACCTACCCAACCAGGCTACGCGCGCGCGATCGACGAGCGCTCCAACGAACCGTCTGTGCTCGAGCGCATCGCCCATCCTGGTCAACGCGAGGCCCGCGTTGATACCGAGCCACCGTAGCGGCTCCGGCTCCCACGGTCGCACCGCCCACCGCGTACGCCGCGGCGAGCTCACCGCTCAGGCGGCTGAGCGCCACCCCGTCGCCTGCGTAGCCGCCCACGAGGGTCAGGCGCTCGAGAGGATCGTGGAGCACACGAGGGTACCAGTCCCGCGCGACGCCGATGGTCCCGCCCCACGCCGCATCGATCGTGACCGGACCCCCTGCCCGCACGAACCCATCGAGCGCCGCGGCGAGCGCGGCTTGCATCGTCGGTCGAACCTCGGTCGCAAACTCGAGACCGGAGCCGAAGCGGTAGGGCGCTCCTCGCCCGCCAAAGACCACTCGTCCATCAGCTCGGATCTGGCCGTAGACGACGAGCCGACGTCCGTCTGTGAACGTCAAGCCCGCGGGCGGGTTGCCCAACCGATCGAGCTGCTCTCGCTCGAGTGGGGCCGTTGCGATGATCTGGGAGGCGACTGGCACGAGATCCCGGTGCCAGCGCACCTCAGCCGCTCGGTACGACTCCGTCGCCCAGATGACCTGCTCAGCGCGCACCCGACCCCGGCTGCCAAGCAGCACACCTGCGCCGTGGTAGTGGACACGGCTACGCTCGAGCACGAGTCCTCCTCGGGCCTCGAGCCGCGTCGCGAGCAGCTCGGCGAGCTTGGCCGGATGCACAGCGGCACACGCGCGCTCGAACGTTCCGCCGAGTGCGTCCTCGACCCGGAGGTAGCCCCCGACGCCGCTCGCGTCGAGCAGCACAGGTGGCTCGGCGAGACCGAGCTCGTCGAACAGCTCGAGCTCCTCGACGAGCGAGCGCCACTGGGGCGGCGTGCGCGCGACGGTGAGCGTGCCCTCGTGAGCCCACTCGACCGACGTCCTCGCGTCTGCGAGGAACGAGGCGATCTCGTCGACGTTGCGCACGAGCCGCAGCCGGAGCGTCCGTGCCACGTCCGCGTCGAAGTCGCGAGCCACTCGAGCCCAGCTGACCGGGAAGAGCGCTGAGACCCAGCCACCGTTACGACCCGATGCCCCCCACGCCACGCGCTCCGCCTCGACGACGACGACCGAGGCGGAAGGAGCCCGATCGAGCACCGCGTGCGCCGACCACAGACCGCTCAGTCCGCCGCCGACGATGGCGACGTCAGCGGTGAGCTCGCCCGCTAGCGCAGGTCGGCTCTGGCTTCGCTCAACTTCACGAAGCCAGAGCCCCGGAGCGGAGCCGCTCACTTACATCCCGAGTGCTTGCGCGACCGCCGGGTGCACGACGCGACCGTCGGCAACGTTGAGAGACCCCGCCAGAGTCGGGTCGTCGAGGTCTCGCGCCAGGCGAACCAGCTTCGGCGCGACCGCGGCGCTCAGCGCCCGCGACGCCGTGCGTGGGTACTGACCTGGCCCGTTGGTCACGCAGTAGTGGATGACGCCGTGCCGTCTCAACACAGCCGCCCTGGTCGATCGCGAGGTCGACGATCACCGATCCTGGGCGCATCTGGCGAACGTGTTCCTCCCGAACGAGCTTCGGAGCTTTGGCGCCGGTCACCAACGCGGCACCGACTACGAGGTCGGCGTGCGCGACGGCCTCGCCGATCGCGTGCTCCGAGCTCGCAAGCGTCGCCGTCACGATGCCCTGCTCGTGCGCCTCCACGAGCTGCAGGTCCCGCAGCTGCTCACGGTGCACCTGCTCCTCGAAGAGCGACGGCAGCACCACCGCCGCGACCCCGGCGTCGGCGAGGCGACGGAGCTGCGGGACCGTC
>SIRY01000144.1 GCA_004366215.1 Actinomycetota bacterium
CGTGGGAACCAGGCACGTGGGTCGTCGAGGAGGAGGAGGGGATGGAGCAGGCGGTAGTCTCCGCCATCGCGCACGACGCGAGTGAGGTCAAAGTCACCGTCGTCGGCGTGCCTGACCACCCTGGGGTTGCTGCACGAATCTTTCGTCGTGTCGCAGACGCAGGCGTCAACGTGGACATGATCGTCCAGAACGTCTCTCGCGAGGGGCACACGGACATCTCGTTCACCGTGCCAAAGGCCGATCGTCTCCTCGCCCTCGAGGCCACGCGGAGCGCTGCTCACGAGGTCGGGGCGCTCGAGGTCTTCGCCGACGAGGGCATCGGTCGCGTCTCTCTCGTTGGGGCCGGCATGAAGTCACACC
This sequence comes from Actinomycetota bacterium, assembly GCA_004366215.1. Classification (GTDB taxonomy): domain Bacteria; phylum Actinomycetota; class Acidimicrobiia; order Acidimicrobiales; family Acidimicrobiaceae; genus Acidimicrobium. The sequence continues at coordinate 361 of SIRY01000144.1, forward strand.
CCGGCGTGACCGCCACCATGTTCGAGACGCTCGCGGCACACGGCATCAACATCGAGATGATCTCGACGTCTGCGATCCGCATCTCGTGCGTGGTGCGGGCTGAGGTGCTCGAAGACGCAGTCCAGGCACTCCACCACGCCTTTGGACTCGATCGGGAGCGTCACCCGTGAGTGGGGTGCGTCTCGGCGTGGTCGGCGCGACGGGTCAGGTTGGCACGGTCATGCGCGCCATCCTGAGCGAGCGTCGGGTGCCTATCGACGAGATTCGGTTCTTCGCGTCCGCTCGGTCGGCCGGCTCCACCCTCGAGTTTCGCGGCACGGCCGTCGTCGTCGAGGACCTCGCAACGGCGGACCCTCGAGGTCTCGACGTCGCCCTGTTCTCGATCGGCGCTGACAACGCGCGCACCTGGGCGCCGCGCTTTGCGAGCGCAGGCGTCGTCGTGATCGACAACTCGGCAGCCTTTCGGCTCGAGGCCGATGTGCCACTCGTCGTGGCCGACGTCAATCCTCACGCGCTTCGCTCTGTACCCCGGAACATCATCGCCAACCCCAACTGCACCACGATGGTCGCGGCGGGGGCGCTCGCGACGCTCCATCGCCTGGCCGGCCTCGAGAGGGTGATCGCCTCGACGTACCAGGCCGCCTCTGGTGCAGGTCGGGCAGGTGTGCGGGAGCTTGCTGACGAGCTCGCACGTCCAGGACTCGAGGGCTTGACCTTCGACGGCCGAGCGGTGGACTTCGGAGCCCCGCGAGTCTTCCCAGCTCCCCTCGCAGCTAACGTCGTGCCGCTCGCAGGGTCGCTCGTTGGGGACGAGACCACAGAGGAGCGCAAGTTCGTCGACGAGAGCCGCAAGATCCTCGAGCTACCCACGCTGCGTGTGGCAGCGACGTGCGTGCGAGTGCCGGTCTTTACGGGCCACGCCGTCAGCGTGGTGGCGCAGTGTCGCGAGCCGGTGGACCTGGCGCTCCTGCGCAGGGAGCTGAGCCACGCGCCGGGGCTGCGAGTCGTCGATCTGCCGACGCCGCAGGAAGCGGCCGGTCGTGACGAGGTGCTGGTTGGCCGAGTGCGCGCGACCGACGTCGTCGACCACGGCGTTGCGTTCTTCGTCGTCGGTGACAACCTGCGAAAGGGCGCGGCGCTGAACGCTGTGCAGCTTGCAGAGCTCGTCACCGGGGTGAGGTCCGCCCCTACGTCCTGAGCGCGTGCCGAGGTCGCCGCTCGACGTTCAAGTTCTGCTCCGATCGCGACGATGACCTCAGTGCGGTCGCGGGGTTACCGCGGTGCGCTTATGGACAGCGGACATTCAAGGAGGATCCATGTCCCTCTCGGTCAACACGAACATCGCGGCGATTGACGCGTACAACAACTTGAACGCGACGTCGAACCAGATGCAGACGACGATCAACCAGCTCTCGTCGGGACTGCAGATTCAGACCGCGGCCGACAACGCAGCGGGCTACGTGATCTCTCAAGGGCTCCAGACCCAGGCGAACGGCCTCGGCGTCGCGATCAACAACGGTCAGGACGCGATCAGCGTCCTCCAGATCGCCTCGGGTGCGATGAACCAGCAGATCGCCATCCTCCAGACGATGAACCAGCTCGCTACGCAGGCTGCCAACGGAGGAGCGAACAACACGAACTCGCTCGCAGCTGACCAGCAGGAGTTCGCGGCCCTCCAGAATCAACTGGACCAGATCGCGAACTCGACGAGCTTCGGTGGCACCAGCCTGCTGAACGGGAGCTACTCGAACGAGGTCTTCCAGATCGGCGCGTACGCCTCGAGCGTCGACCAGGTGACGGTGACGATCGCGACGCTGAACACCACGGCGCTCGGTATCGCATCGACCTCCGTCAACATCGGCAGCGTGTCAGCGGCCATCAGTGCGATGGCTGCGGTGCAGTCAGCGATCCTCGCGGTCGCGAGCGCCGAGGCGGTGGTCGGGGCGGCCCAGAACCAGGTTCAGGCCATCATCGCTAACGACACGGTCGCTCAGCAGAACGTCCAGTCTGCGAACTCGACGCTCGTCGACACCAACATGGCTCAAGCGATGACGCAGTTCTCGTCTCAGCAGGTGCTCATGCAGGCCGGCGTCGCCATGCTCTCGCAGGCACAGGCGTTGCCACAGCTCATCCTCAAGCTCCTGCCGTAGCAGACGCGGAGCCCGTGCGCGTCGTGGACCGGAGGTGGGCGTATCTTCGGTCCACGACGTCGCTGCCGACGAGCTAAGGAGGCACTGTGTCGTCCATTCTGCCCACCTCTCCGACGGGTTCGACCGCGTCCTCGAGCCCTAGCATCTCGACCTACAGCAACCCTGGGGGTCCTCCCGTGACCTTCAGCGGTGTGATCTCGGGGCTCAACACCCAGGCCATCATCCAGGCGCTCCTCGCCGCCTACGAGCAGCCCCAGATCGACCTTGGCAATCAGATCCAGACGCTCCAGTCGCACCTTGCCGACTACCAGACCATCGTGACGGACCTCTCTGCCCTCGAGACGCAGGCCAGCTCGCTCATGCAGCCCCAGCAGCTGTCCCAGATGAGCGCGACGACCTCAAACCCCCAGGTTGCCACCGCGACCGCGGGGGCGGGAGCGGTGCCCTCGTCTCTGAGCTTCACCGTGGCTCAGCTCGCACAAGCGAACGTCCTCGCCTCGAGCGCGACGGTGTCCTCGCTGAGCTCCACCGTCGCCACCGGCAACTTCCTGCTCTCCTCGTCGGCGGCCGGTGCCGGGGTGACCTCCCTCGCGGGCTCGTCGCTGCAGGTCGGCACGCACACCTTCTCGGTCACGAGCGCGCTCGAGGGCGCGACCGTGACCGGTTCGAGCTCTCTTGGGTCGCCGGTGACGATCGGGAGCAGCAACGACACGCTCACCGCGGTCATCAACGGGACCTCGTACACGCTGACGATCCCCTCAGGTACCTACACGCCAAGCCAGCTCGCCGCTGCCATCGCGCAAGCGAGCAACGTCGGCTCTTCACCGCTGCTCGCTGCGACGGTCACCAGTCAAGGGCAACTCCAGCTCAGCACCACGCTGCTCGGATCAGGGTCGTCGTTGCAGATCACGGGCGGCACCGCGCTCACGACGCTCGGACTGAGCGCGCAGGCCAGCGCCGCGGTCGGCTCGGCTGGGTCGGTGACGCTCGACGGCACGACGACCAGCATCAATAACGTACAGGCAGGCTCGACCGTGACCCTTGCCGATGGGAGCGGCGGGTCGATCACCATCGGCATCGGCGACGGGGGTCTGCGGCAAGGGAGCTTTAGCGCTGCTGAGATCGCGTCTGGCAACGGCTCGCTCCAGCAGGTCATCGACAACATCAACGCCGCCGGCGCCGGGGTTACCGCGTCTGCTGTCCAGGTGGCTCCAGGGTCGTACCTGCTCCAGCTCGTGTCTGATCAGACCGGAACGAACGCTGCGATCAGCGTTGAGGCGGGGCCGTTGCAGGGTGCGCTCGGCGGCTTCACGACCGTCACGGCCGCCCAGAACGCCGAGGTCACGATCGGCGGTAGCGGCGGCTACCTCGTCAGCTCGCAGTCGAACCAGATCACAGGCGTGCTTCCAGGTGTCACGCTCAGCCTCGTCGCAGCGCAGCCGCCAGGATCTCAGCCGGTCAGCGTCTCGGTGACGCCGAATGGTCAGCAGCTCGCGAGCACCATCCAGTCGCTCGTCGACGCTGCGAACAAGGTGCTGTCGGACATCAACACCTACGCCGGCTACAACGCCCAGACGAACCAGGGCGGCCCCCTCATGGGAGATGCGACCCTCAACGCCCTCACCGATCAGATCCTCGGCGTCGTCGCTCAAGCCCTCGGCCAGGGCGGGCTCAGCGCCACGCAGGCCGGCATCACGGTGACGAAGAACGGCACCCTGAGCTTCGACGCCGCTGCGTTTGCCGCTGCCTACGACCAGAACCCGACGCAGGTGAGCTCGCTCATCGCGCAGTCGGGCACCTTTGAACCCTCCGCTGCGGCGTACGCCGGGGACGTGAGCCTCGTCTACGCGGGTACGTCGACGCAGCCTGGCAGCTACCAAGTGGTGGTCACTCAGTCCGCTACCGAGGCGGCCGACGCCGGCAACGTGCTCTCGAGCGGTGCGATCACGAACGCAGAGACGCTCACCGTGAGCCAGGGCGCACAGAGCGTCCAGTACGCCGCAAACGCTGGAGCCTCCCTCGACTCGATCGCCGCCGGCCTCAACGCCGCCTTTGCGAGCGCGGGCATGGCTATGCAGGCGAGTGTGGTGTCGACCTCGTCGGGTTCGCAGCTCGTGCTCCAGGCGACGACGTACGGCTCAGCGGGTGACTTCACGGTGACCTCGACGGCTGCGGGCTCAGGCCAGACCGGCCTCGTGACGACTGCGAACACCCCAACGACCTTCGCTGGCCTCAACGTCGCAGGAACGATCGACGGCGTCCAAGCGACTGGCAACGGCCAGATCCTCGCGGCTCCGGCATCGGATCCGACGCTCGGCGGGTTGACCCTGCAGGTGACGACGCCGGGCATCACGAGCGCGACCACACTCGGCACGTTCACCTACTCGCCTGGGCTCGCAGGCCAGCTCGGACTCGTGGCCGCGAGCGCCGCTGCTCCGGCGACAGGGAGCCTTCAGGCGACCATCTCCGGCATCCAGCAGCAGATCTCCATGCTCCAACAGCAGTACAACGGCTACACGCCGATGATCCAGAGTGAGCAGCGCATGCTCGAGCAGGAGTTCGCGTCGATGGAAGCGCAGCTCGGTTCGCTGCGCAACGTGGGCAGCGAGCTCGCAAGCCAGATCTCGCAGCTGCCCTGAGGCCCGCGACGACGCTCGCCGGTGGGGCGGGTCGAGGCGAACAGGGCACGAGAAGCGGACAGAGCACGAGAAGGTGGAGGAAGAAGGAGGCACCGTGGGCAGCTCGCTCGCAGCGCGTTCGTACGTCGAGACAGCTGTTGAGACCGCAACACCCGCACAGCGTTTGCTCATGCTCCTCGATCGGCTCGAGTCGGCGCTCAGCGCCATGGACCACGCCTTCGCGGCACGGGACCTCGAGGGTATCCACGTCAACGCCAAAGCTGCTCAGGGAGTCCTCGTCCTCCTTCGCGGGGCCTTGCGTGAGGACCTCTGGGAGCACGCGCGCACGATCAGTCAGCTCTACAGCTTCGCGATCGAGCGCCTCGTGAGCGCCAACATCAAGAAGGATCGTGTCCCGTTCGATGAGGCGCGTTCCGTGCTCGATCCGCTCGTCGCTGCGTGGC
>ML178768.1:0-4605 GCA_004366215.1 Actinomycetota bacterium
GACAGCGGTATCTGCCCTCCAGCGATCGAGCGAGACGGCATCGACGCCGCGGCTCGGCTCAGCCTGACCCTGCGCAGAGTCATCGATGGCGACCTTGCGGGGATCTGGGATGTCTGCGGCGGGGCAGCGTTGCTCACGCCGCGCCTCGTGGTCGAGCTCAGCGATGTCCACTCGCAGGCCTGGGGACGAGTGGCGCTCGCCGCCCTCCTTCGCGTCAGACTTGCCCAGCTTGCCCGCGGCGAGGTCGGAGGAGGCTTCGTCGTCATCGATGAAGCCTGGACTCTCGCGAGCGATCCTGCGGCGCGCGAGATGCTCCGACGTGCGTTGAAACTCGCGCGGGCATACGGCATCAGCGTGATCGTGGTGAGCCACCGACTCGGGGACTTTGGCACCGAACTTGACGTTCTCAGCGACGCAGGAGTGGTCGTTGCGCTCCGTCAACCTGCACACGCTGCCGCTGAGCTCGTCGCGCGTCTCCAGCTCGACGAGCGTATCGTCCAGGTGCTCGAACGCCTCGAGCGCGGGGACGCGCTGTGGGTGGTCGGACACGAGCAGATCCTCGTCCGGCACTACCTGTACGATCGTGAGCGAGCGATGGTTGATACGGACCTCCGGATGCGCCGTGAAGGTCGCCGGCACGCGAGGGTGGGTGCTGGGGATACTACGGGAACCTCGAGCGCGGCGAGCCACCCACGTTGAGCTGACGACGCTGCTCAGTCGCCGCTCGCGACTCAAGCTCGCAGGGTCAGGGCGTCGCCGCGTGGCACCTCGGTGCGGACATGATCGAGAGGTGGCCAGGTGGGGCGGTCGCTCTCCGGGAGCGCTTAGGTTCGCCGGCGCTGTGCCGATAGGAGGGGCATGAGTCGCATCACCGTCAGTCGCGCTCTCGAGGACGTGGCCCGTGCCCTCGAGGAGCTCGAGCGAGCACTCGCCGATGACGATCCTCAGGCCCTCGGGCCGAGTGCCAACGAGTTGGCACACGCAGCGGTGCAGCTCGGCGAGCTCGTCGCGGCTCAGGCTGAGGTCACCGAGGAGGATCGAGAGCGTTACCGTGCGCTCTTGCCACGTGTCGATGCGGTTGTGGCGGGTTGTGCCTGGAGGTCGATGCTGGTGGCGCAGCTGCTTCGAGACCTCGGTGTCGACCTTGGCCTCTACGGCCCAGACGGCATGCTGCAGGTAGCCTTCCCTGAGCGATCGAGTCAACTCGCATGAGCGGGGGCGCTCTCTACATCGCTCTGTCTGGGCTCGAGGCCCAGCAGGTGGGGCTGAACGTCGTTGCTGAGAACATCGCGAACGCTAATACTGCCGGCTTCCAGAGCGAGTCAGTGGACCTCGCTAACCAGCAGGTTCCCAACAGCCCTGTCGGAGACGGGGTCAGCGTCCTCGGCGTCGTTCAAGCCCAGGACGCGTTTGCTCGCGCTATCGAGCTCCAGGCGAACGCTGCGTCGTCGTACGCGAACCAGCTCTCAGCCACGCTTGGTACCGCCCAGTCGACCGTGTTCCAGGAGCCGGCCGCAGGCGGCGTGAGCGAGCTACTCAACGGCCTGTGGAGCGCGTTTGGGCAACTCGGCGACGCCCCGACGCAGTTGGCCTCCTACCAGGGGGTCGTCGAAGCGGCACAGCAGGTGGTCGATGGGGTCAACCAGGCAGCTAGCAACCTGACGAGCTTGTTTGGGCAGTCGCAAGCGCAGCTGTCCACGTTGGTGTCGCAGGTCAACCAGCAGCTCGCGCAGGTTGCCTCGCTGAATGGACAGATCGCCGCAGAATCGGGGAACGAGCAGGGATCAGCGAACTCGCTCATCGACGCGCGCAATCGCCTCGTGACGGCGCTCGCCCAGGAGATCGGCGCCAGCGTCGTACCGGGCACATCTGGGCAGATCACGGTCCTCGTTGGTGGCGTGAGCCTCGTGCAGGGCACGCAAGCTGCGACGCTCTCCGCGTCCGTGGCGGCTCCAGGCTCGCCGCCAACGGCGTCCGACACGGCATCGGTACTCCTCGCGGGGACGTCGACCCCGGTGCCGATTCAGAGCGGCTCCGCCGGAGCGCTCCTAAGCGTCCTCAACAACAACCTTCCGCGCTACGGCCAGGCGCTCAACGCCGTCGCGACGACGCTCGCGGACCAAGTCAACCAGCAGCTCGCCCTCGGTGCGGCGATCGGTACGAGCGGACAGTCGCCGGGCGCTCCGCTCTTCGTCGCCGCGGGCGGGGGGGCGCTGACGGCGAGCTCGCTGAGCGTCAATCCGCAGGTGGTGGCGAACCCAGAGCTGGTCGCCGCCTCTTCCGTACCCTTCGCGGGCGGTAATGGTACGAACGCGCAGGTCATCGCTGGATTCGGCACTAACCCCCAGGGTCCCAACGCGGCGTGGGCGCAGGCGATCGGCCAGGTCGGTCTCGACGTGCAAGGGGCGAGCTCGCTCGCCTCCTCTGCGGGCCAACAGCTCCAGAGTGCTCAAGCGCTCGAGCAGTCAGCCGTCGGTGTCGACGTCAACGCACAGCTCGTGAACCTCGTGAGCTACCAGCAGGCGTACCAAGCTGCCGCGAAGGTGATCGCGACGGTGCAGCAGACGCTCGGATCGCTCATCGCATCGGTGTCTTAGGGGGAAGCTATGAGTCTCCTCTCGACGTCTATCAGCCTGACGAACGCGCTCGTCGCTTCGCTCGATAGCTACCAGAACCAGCTCACCCAGCTCCAGCAGCAGCTCGCCTCAGGTCAAGCGATTCAGCAGCCCTCAGACAACCCTTCGGGGACGGTCGCGCTGCTCGGTGCACAGACCCAGCTGGCTGGCTACCAGCAGTACCAGGCTAACCTCACCTACGGCCAGACGGTGGCCCAGCTCGCGAACGCGTCGCTGAGCCAGGCGGTCACCATCCTCCAGCAGGCGCGCACCACGTTGCTCCAGGCAGGTGCCCCCGGCGTCACGCCCGCCGTGGCAGCGGGACTCGCTCAGCAGCTGCGAGGACTCGAGACTTCGCTGCTTGGCGTCGCGAACACTACCTACGGTGGCCAGGCGATCTTTGGGGGAACGGCAGACGTCGCAACCGCCTACGCCCAGCCAGGCGGTCCGGGGACACCTGTGAGCTACCTCGGCAACCAGCAAGCGCCGTCGGTCGCGGCGGCGCCAGGCATCGTCGTCAGCACGTCGCTCGCGGATCCCTTCGGCGTGACGAGCCCGCAAGGCGGCGTCTTCGCCGCGCTCAACCAGGCGATCAACGACCTGAGCAGTGGCAACGTCCAGGCAGCGACGTCGACCGACCTCGCCCAGCTCACGAGCGCTCTCGACACGCTCACGAACCAGGCGGGGGCGGCGGGTGAGACGGTGACGCAGCTCGAGAACCTCACCCAGCAGGTCACCGCGGCGATTACGCAGGTCCAGGCGCAGGTGTCCTCGCTACAGGGGTTGAACTACGCGCAGGTGACGACGCAGTACCAGAGCCTCCTCAACAACTACCAGGTGGCGCTGTACGCAGCAGCCCAGGTCCGTCAGCCGACGCTGGCCTCGTACCTCGCTTAGGTGCTAAGTCGAGAGAAGGAGCGCAGATGCTACGAACAACGCCCTCGACCGAGCAGACGACGAGCTCGGGTCACCCACAGCTTGCAACCGTCCCGATCACGTTTCCCGTCGGCATCCCGGGTTTCGAGGAGCACCACCGCTTCTTCCTCATCGGGCTTGGTCCGGCCTACGGACCGTGGCTCGCGCTCCGATCCGCGCTCGAGGCTGGGCCGACGTTCGTCGTTGCCCAGCCCTACGAGCTCGGTATCGAGATGACGGTCGACATCGACGACCTCCATCAAGCGGTCCTCGGTCTCAACGAGCCGCGGTCAGCATTGGTGCTCGTGGTCGCCACGCTGCGCCGACCTCACCCGACCGTGAACTTGCGGGCGCCGATCGTCATCAACGTCGAGCAGCTTCGCGCGGCTCAGGTTCCTCAAGATCGAGTCGACCTTCCGCTCGAGCAGCCGACCGAAGTTCCTCTCTACGACACGGCACGCATGCGGACAGCGTCGCCTCAGGAGTGACCGCGCTGCTCGCGTCAGCTGTCGGGCGTCGTAGCGGCGTCGCTCGCGATCCCGCGTGCACTCTCCGCTGCCGCACGGTTGGCCTGCTGGAGCGCCTCGAACACCTCCTGTCGGTGGACATCGACCGACTTTGGAGCCTCGATGCCGATCCGCACCTGGTCTCGGTGCACATCGAGCACGGTGATAATGATGTCCTTGCCGATGACGATGCTTTGGCTTGCCTTTCTCGTGAGGACTAGCACCGCGCCTCCTTGCGCCCGAAGGCACTGCTCCTCGGCTCTCGAGAGCCCAACCTGCGTCGACGTCACGCCTAGCCCGTCGGCACTCGTCGACTACCCCTCACCAGTGTAGCACGAGGGGGTTGCCCTGCTGAGGAGATCTCATCGTTTGGTGAGCTTCAAGTGGACCAACGCCGCTGCCGATGCTTCGACAGACGCGAAGCGGAGGTTGCGATGACGGATGCCACGCCCGACGAGCTCGCTGAGTTCCTCGCTGAGTCGCGGGAGAACCTCGACCAGTTCGACCACGACCTCTTGAGGCTCGAAGAGCATCCGGACGACGCCGAGGCCATCGCGTCAGCGTTTCGT
>ML178768.1:4615-8488 GCA_004366215.1 Actinomycetota bacterium
GCTCAAGGGAGCCTCTGGGTTCCTCGGCTTGAGTGCGCTCGAAGCGCTCGCCCATGACGGCGAGAGCCTGCTCGCGAAGGTACGAGACGGCTCGCTCACGATGAACCGCACCATCGCCGATGCGCTGTTCGAGCTCGAGGACGCGGTCCGCAGTGCGCTCGCGACGATCGCCGAGGTTGGCGCCGACGGCGACCTCGCCGCGTGGTCGGACCTGCGTCGGCGCCTCGCCGACCTCGCTGCGACGAGCGCCGACGGGGCGAGCGAGCTGCCCCGCGCGATCGTCTTCGATCGTGCCGACGAGCGTCGCGATGAGCTCGCCGACGGTGCCCAACCTGGTCTCGTGACGTCCCCGCCAGAGGAGACGACCCTCGGCGAGCCGCACGACTCGCACGCCTCCCAGGCGGACCGTTCGACCCCTCAGGGATCCGGGCAGCACCGCCCGGCCGTCACCGAGAACGCCGTGCGTGTCGACGTCGGTCTGCTCGACCGCCTCATGAACCTCGTCGGCGAGCTCGTCCTCGCCCGTAACCGAGTCCTCCAGCTCGCCCAGGGCCTTGGCAACACCACGCTCGCGGTGAGCACGCAGCAGCTCAGCATCATCACCTCGGAGCTGCAAGAGCAGGTCATGAAGACCCGGATGCAGCCGATCGACACGCTCCTGTCGAAGCTGCCGCGCATGGTTCGTGACCTCGCGCACGAGCTCGGCCGCGAGGTAGATCTCGTCCTTGAGGGTCGAGAGACGGAGCTCGATCGCACCATCGTCGACGCGATCAGAGACCCGCTGACCCACCTCATCCGTAACGCCGTCGACCACGGTATCGAGCCTCCTGAGGAGCGCGAGGCCGTAGGTAAGCCTCGTCGGGGTACGCTTCGCATCGAGGCGTACCACGAGGGCGGCTACGTCCTCATCGAGGTTCGAGACGACGGCCGCGGCCTCGACCTCCAGCGTGTGCGAGAGCGCGCTGTCGCGCGCGGTCTCGTGAGTGCCGAGGAGCTCGCCAGGATGAGCCCCCGCGAGGTCAGCGAGCTCATCTTCCTCCCCGGCTTCTCGACCGCCCGCACCGTGAGCGCAGTGTCGGGGCGCGGGGTGGGTATGGACGTTGTCAAGACCAACGTCGAAGGTGTCGGTGGCAGCATCGACGTCGAGTCTGAACTAGGGCATGGGACGTGCTTTCGGCTGCGCATACCGCTCACCCTGGCGATCATTCCCGCTCTCATGGTCGAGACCGGAGCGCAGCGGTTCGCCATTCCTCAGCTCGCCCTCTCAGAGCTCGTTCGGCTCGAACGCGGCGAGCGAGAGTCGCTCGTTGAGGTGGTGGATCGCGCGCCCGTCCTGCGTCGACGGGATCAGCTCGTACCCCTCCTCGACCTGGGTGCACTCCTCGGCCTCGATCCCGTCCTCGCCGATCCAAAGCGGGAGGCGGTCAGCGTCGTCGTCCTCCAGCTGGGTGGCACGACCTTTGGACTGGCGGTCGACCGCATCGTCGACACGCAAGAGATCGTCGTCAAACCTCTCGGGCAGTTCGTCAACCAACTTCCGTGCTACTCCGGGGCCACCATCCTCGGCGACGGTCGCGTGGCGCTCATCCTCGACGTGAGCGGGCTGGCTCGGCTGGGCGGCCTGACTGCAGAGCGAGCCCGAGAGGTTCATGAGCAGGTCGGTCTCGGGTCTGAGTTCGACACAGAGCCGATCCTCGTCGTCGCCGTGGGTGGAGGTGAGCGGGTTGGGATCTGGCTACGCGCGATCGAGCGTCTCGAAGAGTTTCCGCTCGAGGCCATCGAGCACCTCGAGGGTCGAGAAGTCGTGCAGTACCGAGGAGGGGTCATGGTGCTCGTCCACCTCTCACACCTGCTCGGCCTGCCTTCGCAACCCACGCGCACGGATCGGACGAGCGTCGTCGTGGCGTCGGATCGTTCGGGCAAGGTGGTGGGACTCGCGGTCGACGACGTGCTCGACATCGCGGCGGCTCCGCACCGAGAGCCTGGCGCCACAGTCGTCGTTGGCGGCAAACTCGTGCGCATCGTCGACCTCGCGGCTCTGCTCGAGCTCGCAGCTGAGGTGAGTCATGTCTGAGCTGCGTACGTTCTCGACCTTCCGCATCGGCCACCTCCGCCTCGCGCTCCCCGTCGATCGGGTTCAGGAGGTGGTGCGTCGCCAGGACCTCACGGGTGTGCCACTCGCTCCTGCAGCAGTGGAGGGCCTCATCAACCTGCGAGGTCAGATCGTCACCGCCCTCTCTCTCACGAGCCTCCTGCTTGGCCGACCGGAGCCGGCGGGCCAGACCGCCCTCATCGTTCGGGTCGGAGAGGAGCTCTTGGCGATGCTCGTCGACGAGGTTGGCGACGTGATCGACGTCGCGGACGCCGACGTCGCCCCGGTGCCCGACACCATCGGGCCGCCGCTCGCCGGCGTCGCGACCGGTGTCGTGGCGAGCGGCGGTGTGCTGCTCGTGATCGTCGACCTCGACATGCTCCTTGGTGCGCTGCGGTGAGCACGGTGCTCATCGCTGACGACTCGGGCGTGGTGCGCCGGGTCGTGAGCCGTTGGCTGCGAGAGGCGCTCAGTGACGTCGAGCTCCTCGAGGCGCCCGATGGACGCGCAGCGCTCGAGCTGATCGCCGCCCGCCACGTCGACGTCGTCCTGCTCGACGTCGAGATGCCTCGCCTCGACGGACTCGGAGTGCTGCACGCGCTGCGCCGCCGGGGTGGGACGCTGCCGACCGTCCTCATGTTCTCGACCCTCACCGGTCCTGGCACCCGAGCTGCAGTGGCCGCCCTGCTCGCCGGTGCAGCCGACGTCGTCGAGAAGCCGCAGTCGAGTAACCAGCGCCACGTTCGAGCGCAGCTCATTGAGCGCCTCAGTGGGTTGCTCACGCCCGCCGCTCGGCAAAGCACTGAGCAGAGGAGTCCAGCGAGCCCGCGTACGGCGCTCGGCGCGAGCACGACGCTTCCGGGGTGGACGCCGCGTCGGTACGGGGTGGCAGGTGCGCCCGCTCGTGCACTGCGACAGCCGGTGGTGGGGGTGACGCGAGCGCGTCCGAGCCCAGCGCTGTGCCGTGGCACGCCTCGTGGCGTCGAGCGCAGCCCGCATCGAGGAGACGTCGAGCTCATCGTCGTGGCATCGTCGACGGGCGGCCCCGATGCGCTGCTGCGCTTCCTGACCGCGCTCGGGCCGATCGACGTGCCGATCGTCTGTGTCCAGCACATGCCGCCGAGCTTCCTGCCGCTCCTCGCAGCTCGGCTCTCCGAGCAGCTCGGCGTCGACGTCGCCCTCGCCAGCGAGGGTGAAGAGCTCCTGCAGGGGACGGTGAGGCTTGCGCAAGGAGGACGTCACCTCGAGGTCGTCGAGCGCAGCGGCACCCTCGTCGCTCGCTACGTCGACACCCCGCCCGAGAACTCCTGTCGTCCGGCAGCTGACGTGCTCTTTCGGTCAGCTGCTCTGCTGAGAACCCACGCCGTCGCCGTCGTGCTGACCGGGATGGGTGCAGACGGTGCTCGGGGTGCCGCAGCGATCGCTGCGAGCGGCGGGATCGTGCTCGTTCAGGATCAGGCGAGCTCGGTGGTGTGGGGGATGCCGGGAGCCGTGGTGGGCCTCGGTGTTCCCGTTACCCTCGGCGCACCGGAGGAGCTCGGGCACCGCGTACGCCGCCTCGTCCCGCTGCGACGGTTCTAGATGCTGACGGAGGAGTTGTTCCGACGAATCCGAGCACTCGTGAGCTCCGAGATCGCGGTCGACCTCGGCGACGACCGTGGCTATCTCGTGGCTTCACGGCTGAGCTCGCCCGGTGTGCTCGAAGGTTGGACATCGCTCGAGGAGCTCGTCGAGGCCGCAGAGGCCGGCCAACACCGCGCACGGCGTCTGCTCGTGGAGCA
>SIRY01000147.1 GCA_004366215.1 Actinomycetota bacterium
CCACGACCGTCGGCACCCCGCAGCCAAGCGACGTACTCACGATGCTCGCATCGTCGATGCCCGCCTGCTCATAGAGCGCAGCTCCGAAGGCAGCTCGGGTGCTAGCCTCACAGGCCTCCACGACGGTGGGCCCACAGCAGGACTCGCGCGACGGGTCGCTCGCGAGCTCGATGCGTCGCGCGAGACGGGACGCGGCCGCGGCGGAGTGGCGCCGTACACTCTCTCGCACGTTCTCTGGCTGGCTCACTGCGTTCCCTCCTCGACTCGCGCTGTCTTGTACCCTGCGCTCTGACCACCGTGGACGGCGTCGTCCTCAGGAGCGAGCAGCGGCTCGGAGCGGCATCGGCCTTTTCTCCGACGCCTCGGGCGCACGGGTCGTTGCACCTCACCGGCCGGTCTGCGCGCCGAGTCCGCCTCACGTTCCACTACCGGTCGAGCGAGCCTCTGTAGCATCCGTGATGCATCGATATTACTCGATACGTTGTGCACCCGCGTGGTCGGTCGTGGGGTGAGCAGAGTCTGCGAACACGGTGCGCGCAGATGGTAGGCACGCGGCGCGCGAGAGGGCGAGGTGCCCCACTCGTGCACACCGTGTCTCTCAAGCGCTGCGGGCGGTCACGGCGAGGTCGGCCATCCGACCTCGTGGCAGGGAGGCACATCGAGTGCGGCGAGAGAGCGCCACGTCTCGACACGGCTGCGGGGAGGTGCGAGCCGCCGCACGCCGCCCCTGGGCGTGCGCGATCCTCCTCGGTAGTTGACCGGCTCGAGACGGCTCGTTGAGACGCTCATCGCTGGGGGACCTCAAACACGGAGCTCGAACTGCCACGACGCGTCGCGCCGTCGTCTCGCAGCGCCGTCTCAGGCGAAGCGGTCGAGCATGGCTAGGGGCGTCGTTTCGGCCACCCGGGGTCGTCGGCACGTCGCCGACGACGAGCGTGACCCTTCGAGGTGGTCACCTCAAAGGCCTGGGTCCGTGCCCTCAGCCGGAGTCGCCGCAGTGGACCAACGAGACGCTGGGCGCTCGAGACGCCATGATGACGGCTGTAGCTCGCTCTCGGTGGCTGCGAGAGACGTGGACGCGCACCATCCCGCGTGAGGTCAGCTACTACGGCGGGTCGGCGAGCGTCACGGGGCACCGCATCGCGAGCACGTTGCCCTACTCGCGTGAGCAGACGCATGCGTCGTGCACGCCCTCGACGTCGTCGCGATTGCGCTTGGGGTCGCATCCTGAGCCGAGGAGGGTCGTCCGGGCGAACCCCGATCGGCCGTGTCGCGTGCCGCCGAGTACGGCACCGCGGTTGCCCAGTTGGGGACCATCCGGCACTTCTTCGGGCCGTCTGAGTGCGACAGAGCAGGGTGTGTGGACGCGGGTCGTGACTCGCTGCCTGCGCCAGCCTGAGGCGCGCGAGACGTTCGAGCGATCACCCACAGCGTTGGCCGAGACGAGGGTTCAAGAGCTGCCGGCACGGGGGCATGCCGAAGGTCGAAGCGACTGTCGGCACGAGGGGACGACCCATCGCTCAGAGAGCTCGTGCGAAACGCGTGCGCGTCTTGGGGCTCCTCTCGGCTCGGAGCCATCGTGAACCTCGTTCGCGTGCTCGCGCAGAGCTTCAGGGTTCGTCGACGTCGTGCCAAACGGGGGCACGTGGTCCTCCTGCTGCCTCAAGGGGTCCGAGCCGCGGCCGACGACTGCGTGCGCACAGGTCGCTCACCGCGCCGGGGTGATTCCATCCGGCCCGCAGCGCCCTCCTAGTGCCCTCGATCAGCGCGGCAGAGGCAGCGTCAACGCCAAGGCACGGTTACCGGGGCCCCCACGAGGAGCTGGCCCGCGGATCGGCACGCCTACGCGCCTCGAGTGGTACTACCGCCTCCGCCCGTACAGCGAGAGGACCACCGCTCCGGCGTCCCTACGAGCGTCTCGTCGCTGTCTAGCCTCCGAGGGAGCCTGGCGACAGGACCGGCGTTCGCGCCTAGGGAAGGTCCTAGTGTCGCGTTGGGGAGCGGTGGTCAGCTCGACGCTCGCCTCCGAGCTCGCCGACGCTGCCACGGAGGCCCACCGGGATGCTGAGGCCACCTCAGGCGGCAGTTCGTCCCATCGTCGACGTGCTAAGACCGACGGCTACCCGCGATCGGCCACCGCCTCGACGGCGAGGACCCTACGGACGCTGCGCGACGCTCCCTGGCGTTGGCCACCTGAGGAGCATCGGGGATCACGAGTCCACGCCGTGACGAGCGGCGACGAGCGACGCAGCGATCGACGCGTTGAGGCCGAGGTCACGAGCTCCCCGCTGGTGGGTGGAGGTGCTCACACGTTGCCTAGCTCACGACTAGGACGCCAGCTGGCGCTCGCTGAGCTTGAGGCTGAGTCCATCACCGACGTCGGGGGTCAGCTACGTGGGCTTGGGAGAGGGGATCTCCCGAGGTAGCCATGGCCTCCACTGGTGGCCCCGCTAGTCTGTGGGGTCAAGACGTACCACCGGCTCACCCGGGGCACGAGGGCAGCCCCGTCTCGGTCGTCGAGCGGTGCGACGTCGAGGGCTCCGGGAGCGTCTCACCTGTTGCTCCTCGCCGGCGCGCTGTGCGAGTATGAGGTGATGACGGAGACGACCATCCCAACCTACGACGAGTTGATGTGGCCAGTGGTGGCTGCTCTCAGAGAGCTAGGCGGGTCCGCTACGAATAGTGAGATGTACGAGAGGATCGTCGAAGCGGAGCACCTCTCTGAAGAGCAGCAGGCGGTGATGGCTCGGAGGGGTCGCATCTCGCTGATCGAGGAGCGGCTCAGCTTCGCAAGGTCCTACTCAAAGGCATCGGCGCGATCGAGAACAGTGCTCGTGGCGTCTGGACGCTCACGCCAAAGGGTGCGACGATCACGCCGGACCAGGTGAGGAACGATCTCAAGGCGTGCGTGAAGAGGTACCAGAAGGCGTACCGGAACGCACCTCGGCGCCGCTGGGGCGAAGGGAGGCCTCGGACAACGGCGCCGTGGCGGCCGGCGATGGGGAGCTGGGCTCCTGGAAGAATCAGGTCATTGACCAACTGCTGCTCGTCACGTTGGACGGATTCGAGCGGCTTGCTCAGCGACTGCTCCGTGAAGCTGGATTCGTGAACGTCACCATTCTTGGCAAGAGCGGAGATGGTGGGATCGACGGCGTCGGCGTCTACCGGCTCTCGCTCGTCTCCTTCACGGTGTACTTCCAGTGCAAGCGCTACAGAGGAACCGTCACGGCCGGTGCGGTCCGAGACTTTCGGGGCGCCATGGCGGGCCGCGGTGAGAAGGGTCTCCTCATCACGACCGGGACCGGTTCCTTCACGAGGGACGCTCAGTACGAGGCCAGCCGGGAAGGAGCGCTGCCCGTGGAGCTGATCGATGGGGATCGACTCTGTGATCTCCTTTGACTACGGGCTTGGCGTGGCAGCTCGAGAGCGAGTTGAGCGCGAGATCGTGCTCGACTAGTCGTTCTTTGACGAGTACCGTGCTGGCGGTGCTGTCTCTCTGGGGAGCGCATGAGCGCTGCGGTGCATCGCCCGAGCTGAGCGGTGCTTTCCTCGCGACTGAGGAGCATCGAAATGAGTCGTCGCGTCCGTCGCGAGAACTGTGCCAGGGCTCCTCCTATGGTGAGGCGTGGACCTCTCTGGGGAGCCGTGGCACCGTCGATCCTGACCGGCAGCAGTTCGCTGCCTGTGTGCTGCGTAGCTCTGGTTCGCAACGCCCTAGCGACGTGACCGGTGCCGCACCGTCGTCGATCTCCTTGTCCTTGCGGCGACGGCCGCGCACCACGAGGTCGCAAGGAGCCGAGATCACGATGCGCGCGACGAACCCCCGTGGCTCCGTGTGGATCATCCCCACCGGCAGCGAGGCTGCGCAGCTCGAGCCACCGGGTCGCCCTAGAGGCAGAGCCCAGCAGGGGTGGCTGGGTGGGCTTGCTCTCGGGCTCTGCTCGTACCGTGGGACGCGACGCCGTCTGAGCGACGAGAGCTCGCCCCGGTGTCCGGGCTCGCAGCTCGCGGCTACCAACGGACAGTCAGTCGCCGTGGCTGCGCCCGAGCCGTTCGAGGAGCTCGTGGCGTCGGCGCGTAGCTAGGGCTCGCCTTGGCAGGGGGCGCCCCCGAGCTCTCTCGCTCGGGAGCCGGATGAGCCTGCGAGGCGCTGACTTGGGTTCGACCGATGCTGACTCGATGCACCCTCGTGACTGCGGACGACAGCGACGGAGCGCCCAGCGGTGGCGCTCGCTCGGGATCTTCGCACCGGGCGCTTGGAAGGGTCTTCGGTGCTGCCGATCGAGCAAGCCCGAGACCTGCTGGCTGACGCTCGCTACGGAGCCCGCGACGGTGACGGCGTCGACCCGCCGGGGCAGAACGTCTCTACCGGGTAGGTCAGCGTCCAGCGCGACGCTTGCGGGACGCGAGAGCGCCTCAGGTGCTGCGTACGTGCGCTGGCTGGGGTCACGATCACTCGGTCTCTTCAGGAGGGGAAGCGCCGTCACGCTCGGCTTCCGCACTGCTTGTGGGGCACGACGCGACTCTGTGATCGATCGTCTGTCGCCCCCATCGATCGTCTGCCGTGCTGCTCGAAGCGGTTGCGCGAGTTTGGCACGATCGCGATGTGGCTCGGTCGTGGCGCCCCGTGCTGGCACGGTGATGACGACTCCTCGCTCCTCACTCTCGAACGCCTTCGCCCAGTGCGACTGCGTGGTAGCGTCATCACGGTTCAGACTCGGTGCCAAGAGCGGCGGATAGTGGGCCGGCGTGCGAGGGCTGCGACGCTCGGCGCGACTGACGCGGAGGATCCTCGTCGTAACCTGCAACGAGCCTCGCTTCCCTGTCGGTGTTCCCTTCTGTCGTCGAGGGGGCATGGCAGCGTGAGCTCGGCCGGGACTTCGGCTTCAGCTGGGTCGCCACGCCCCTGCCTACGGGCTCGCAACCCCATGTGGTGAGGAGGGGCCTAAAGCCGCGCGAGCCGTCCGCGTCCTGCTACGACACCCTGCTCCCCCTCCCCAAGAGCTCCGATGCCAGGCCAGCTCACTCCTCGTGCGAGCTCGGCTCCTCGTGACCCACCTCGGGCGGCAACGCCTGCCGACAGGGCGGACACGACCCTCGACGCACCTCGGCGGTCTCGCTGCGAGGAGGTGGTCCCCGGCCATGAGGCCTCCACGACCTGCGCCGTGTCGCCGAAGAGCACACCACGACTCTGATCAGGGAGACGAGACGTCGAGCGGGCCGACGCCTCGTCTCGTGTCCAGCAGTCATCGACGTGTCTCTCCATGCTGTGCCTCTGCGCGCTGTGCGTGCGGTGGGGACGAACGACGATCAGGAAGAACACGGGGCCATCGAGAGGCCTATCTCTGCTCGAGTTCCAGTCGCGGAGCGGGCGTCGTCGCGTCAGCGTTTCTCCGACGTCTGGTACCTGGACGCAACGCGTCAGGGCTAGGCGGCGCCGTGTGCGCGACGTGCTCCTCAGCGGAGAGGACGGAGCCACGTCCGTGACGTGCTGCCCTACGCACCATCTGCGAGATCGACCTCAGGAGCCTTCACGATGGCGATGAGCCCGATCACCGCTCCTTGGCGAACCAGTCGTGACGTCGCTCGAGGTCGCGTCGGACACACCGTGCGAGGTCGGCCCCCCGAGTTCGCCGGGTACGCGGGTCGCGTATCGGACTCGATCCCACGGTCGCGCTGGGACGTTCGCGTCGAAGAGCTGTGCGACCGAGACGAGGGCGGGGGCGCGGCGTTCGGTGCGCCGCACCGATGGGGGGGTCGCTCGAGCGCAGCCTACGGTCGTGTCGCGAGCTCGCGCGAGTGGTCGGTGTGCCGCTCGGCATCGGCGTGTCCGCTGCTGTGACGAGTGCGAGGTAGAGCGACGCGTCCTGGCTGCGTTCGTAGGGAAGAGGTTCTCGCAGACTGTGCTGCGCGGAGGAGAAGACGTTGCCGCTCCCGCCGAAGCTGGCCGGATCGACCGGCGCACCTCGCCGCACGGTGTCGACCTCACTGTCTCAGCGGTCGGGCAGAGGGCAGCGTGATGGGCGGGGCGTCAAGGCGCCCGTCGGCCCGCTGCGAGAGGACGCGGCCGGGGCGAGCCGATCCGCGGCGACTCTCGGTGGTCTCCTGAGGTGATCGCGTGCCGATGGCGTCGGGGAGCAGGGTGCCGCCGAGAGGAGTTCGTAGCCTCGGTGCCGACGAGAGCCGTCGAGCCACCCCGTTGAGCCGCGAGGCGCATCGGGGCGAGCGGGCCGCTCGACGTCGAGGGTAGCGCCAGAGACCGGTGCCTACCTGGTCCATCGAGAGCTCGTCGTGCTCTGTGATCCGCTAGACGTGTGAGGAGCCGAGGCGTCCTCTGAGCCATTACCCCACGAGCGCGGCAACTGCCGATGTCCGCGCTCACTGCTCGACACCCTCGTACCAGATCGGGACACGCTGGGGTTCGCGAGAGTTCCCGT
>SIRY01000148.1 GCA_004366215.1 Actinomycetota bacterium
ACGACTTTGCGTCTCCGGAGCGTGTGCGTGAGCTCGAGCGGAGGCTGACGGAGCTTGGAAAGCAGGTGGAGTTCTTCATCTATCCGGGCACTTCGCACGCGTTCTTCAATGACACTCGTCCAGAGGTCTACGACGCGCTCGCTGCGCAGCAGGCCTGGGACAGGGCGGTCTCTTTCCTGCACGAGCAGCTCGGGTAGCAAGACCGGACCCTCGCGATGCGCGTAGCGGTCCTGCACGGTCCCGACCAGCCGGTCCGCTGCGCGCTCCTTCACGAGCGCCGTCGGCCTGGTGGCTTCGACCAGGCTGGAGAGTCGCTCGCACACTGGGAGCGCCGCAGGCTCGCCGAGGACGTGTGGGAGGTGCGCTACGAGGTCGGTGCACCTGGTTTCGGGTGGCTGGTGTCGTGGGTGCTGCGCCGCCTCGTTCGAGGTAAGGGCCGGATCATCAGACGGGTGCTCGCGCCAGGATCCTTTCCTCGAGGCTCGCTCGAGACTATCGCTACGGTGTTCTGGGTGAGCGCGGTCGTAGCGTACTGCGGCACCCTCCTTGGTCAGACGCTGGCGTTTGCTGCTCCGTCGCTGCACGCATCGCCGCTGGCGCAGGGCGTCGGCTCGAGCGTTGTCCGGAGCGACGTGCTCGTGGCACTGCCCCTCACCCGCCTCGCTGATCGTGTGGGGCGCTGGCGAATGCTGCGCATCACCCTCGTCGTTGCGGTCCTTGCGACGGCGCTCGGTGGCCTCGCGCCCTCCTTCACGCTCCTCGTCGGCTCGCAGATCCTCGCCAAGGCAGGCGCAACCGCCTCTGCGCTGCTCGCAACCGTCCTCATCGCCGAGGTGGTCCATCCGGAGGGCCGGGCGTGGACGCTCGGGTTCCTCGTCCTCGCGACGGCTCTTGGCGCGGGGCTGTGCGCGCTCGCCGTCGCAGGACTTGACCTCTGGCCGTCGGCCTGGCGGGTGCTCTTCCCCGGGCCTGCGCTCGGCCTGTGGCTGCTGCGACGGCTCGCAAACCAGAGGGAGCCGGCCCGCTTCCGGTCCGCTGCTCCGCTTCGGCTTCGCGAGCTCTGGTCGTCCGGCCACCGCCGGCGCCTCCTCGTCGTCGCGGCAGCGGCGGCGCTCTTCAACCTGTTCTACCTGCCGGCCTCGCAGTTTCGCAACCAGTACCTGCGCGTGGACCGGGACTACCGAGCGTGGCAGATCTCAGCGTTCACCATCGGCGCGAACCTCCCCTCGGGGATTGGGCTCGCGCTCGGTGCGCGGCTCGCCGAGACGTGGGGCCGCAAGCGCATCGCCGTGATCGGCCTCGTAGCCGGAGGGATCATCACCGGACTTGCCTACGTGTCTCGAGGAGTTGCGCTCGTCGCGACGTACGCGCTCGGTGAGGCAGTCGGCACGATGGCGGTCCCGGCGCTCGCTGTCTACGGTCCCGAGCTGTTCCCGACGCGGCTTCGGTCTGGGGCCAACGGCGTCATCGCAGTGGCGAGCCGGGTCGGCACGGTACTAGGCCTGCTGGCGGTGGGAACGGCAGCTCAGGCGGGCTTTGGCTTCGGTCGTCCGATCGCCGCACTCGTCGTCGGCCCACTCGCGCTCGCAGCCTTGGTGTGGCGAGCATTTCCCGAGACGAAGGCGCTGCAGCTCGAGCAGCTCAACCCAGAGGACACCTCGCTGCCATTGGCTCGTGACGAGGATGGCGAGTAGGTTGTGCGCTGGCATCGACGGGAAGGAGAGCACGTGCGAGCGTGGCGAGTCGAGCTCACGCCGGAGCTGCGGGGGGTCGTCAAGCTCCAGGGAGCGAAGAACTCGGTCCTCAAGCTCATGGCGGCGACGCTGCTCGCTGAGGGCCGACACCGGCTTGAGAACGTTCCGATGATCTCTGACGTCGTCGCGATGGGGGAGCTGCTCTCCTCCGTCGGTGCGACGGTCTCGTGGCCAGCTCCACACGTCGTGGAGATCGACGTTCCCCCTGCCCGAATGCTCTCGAGCGAGCCGGAGCCGGTGCTCGTCGGCAAGATCCGCGCCTCGGTCGTGCTCCTCGCTCCTCTGCTCGCCCGTGTGGGTCGGGTCCGCCTCGCTGCTCCTGGCGGCGACGACTTCGGCTCGCGGCCGATCGACGTGCACCTCGATGCCCTCGTGAGGCTCGGAGCCACGGTAGCGATGGACGACGACGCGGTCGTCGTCAAGGGCGGTCCGCTTCGCGGAGCACCGCTCACCCTCGAGTTTCCCTCGCACACCGGCACGGACACGGCAGTGCTCGCTGCCGTGCTCGCTGCCGGAGAGACGATCATCGACAACGCGGCCAAGGAGCCCGAGGTGGTCGACCTCTGTGCCGCGCTGAGCTCGATGGGGGCGCGGATTGAGGGGGCTGGCACGTCGCGGATTCGAATCCTCGGCGTCGCCGGCCTTGCGCCGATGCGCCACCGGGTCATCGGTGACCGGGTGGTCGCTGCCACCCTGCTCGCGGCCCTCGGCATGACGGGTGGCGAGGTGTCGCTCACCGGCATCGATCCGACGATCCTTGAGCTCCTGCTGCGCAAGCTCGTCGGGCTCGGCTTCGAGGTCGACGTCGATCGCGTCCAGCAGCGCGTTGTGGCGCGAGTGTCTCGGCGCCTGCACGCGGGCGACATCCAGACGCTCCCGTACCCCGGCGTCGCGACTGACTACAAGCCGATGCTTGTCGCGATGCTCACTCGCGCGCAGGGCGTCTCGGTCGTGAGCGAGAACCTCTACATGGGCCGCTTTCGTTACCTCGACGAGCTCAGGAGCTTCGGTGCCGACATCATCTCGGAGGGACACCACGTCGTGGTGCGGGGCGTCGATCGGCTCCACGCTGCGACCGTCGTCGCCCACGACATCCGAGCGGGCGCAGCGCTCGTCGTCGCCGCGCTCGGCGCTCACGGGACGAGTCACCTCCTCGGTGTCGAGCACATCGAGCGTGGGTACGACAACCTCGCCGGTGAGCTGCAGAGGCTGGGTGCTCGAGTGTGGGTTGAGGGGCAGCCGTGAGCGTGGCGGAGCTGCTCACACGGGCTCGCGAGGGCGACAAAGGCGCCCTGGCGCGCCTGATCTCCTCGATCGAGCGGGCCGTCGGTTCGGGCGAGCGAATCGAGCTCGAAGGCGTGTGGTCGGCACGGCCGCGGTTCGTGGTCGGCGTGACTGGGGCGCCGGGGGCGGGCAAGTCCACGTTGCTCGACAAGCTCATCGGTGCGTGGCGGTCTCTGGGTCACCGGGTCGGCGTCATCGCGGTCGATCCGAGCTCTCCGTTCTCGGGAGGCGCGATCCTCGGGGATCGCGTTCGGATGCAGAACCACACCCACGACCCAGGGGTGTTCATCCGATCGGTGGCGACGCGAGGCGCGCTTGGAGGCCTGTCCCGCAGCGTGCCGACCATCGTGCGCCTCCTCGGTGCCGTTGGTTTCGACGTCGCAGTCATCGAGACGGTCGGCGTCGGCCAGGTCGAGGTGGAGGTCGTTCAAGAGGCTGACGTCACGGTCGTGGTCGTCACGCCCGGCTGGGGGGACGCCATCCAGGCCAACAAAGCGGGTCTCATGGAGATCGCGGACGTGTTCGTCATCAACAAGGCGGACCGGCCGGGCGTGCGCGAGACCCGTCGTGATCTCGAGACCATGCTCGACCTCGGCCACCGCGAGCCTCGGCCGCTCGTGCTTGAGACCGTGGCGACGACCGGGCTTGGAACCGAGGAGGTGGCGCGCACCGTCCTCGATCGCGCTGATGAGCTGGCTGCACGTGGCGTCACGGCGTCTCGGCGCGCGACGCGGCGGCGGCGTGAGGTCGAAGACCTCGTCGTCGAGCGGGTGCTCGCGCGGGTCGAGCACGAGGGCCGCGAGGTCCTGCGCGCGGTCGAGGCGGGGTCGCTCGATCCTGCGACGGCGGTCGAGCAGCTCCTCGCGCTGCTCGCGGTGCGGGCTGCACCGGAGGACGGGGCACAAGAGCGTGGAAAGGTGGCTCACGATGGGTGAGTTCGTCAGCGTGACACTCGACGACACGGGCGTCGCGACGGTGCGTCTCGACCGACCGAAAGCCAACGCCCTGTCGTCGCAGGTTCTCTGGGAGCTCGTGGAGGTGGGGCGGCAGCTCGAGGCATCGTTGCCGCGCGCGGTCGTGATCACGGGTGGCGACCGCATCTTCGCCGCGGGCGCTGACATCGCCGAGTTTCGGGCCAAGCCCGTCGGCTGGGAGACCGCGCACGCCTTCCACGAGGCGCTCGGGCTCTTTGAGCGACTTCCGCGTGTCGTGATCGCGGCGATCGAGGGCTACGCACTCGGCGGTGGGCTCGAGCTGGCCTTGGCGTGTGACCTGAGGGTGGCGAGCCGTACCGCAAAGCTTGGGTTGCCGGAGATCACCCTCGGCCTCATCCCCGGAGGGGGCGGCACCCAACGCCTCGCTCGACTCGTGGGCCTCAGCGTCGCGCGACGCCTCATCTTGACAGGGGAGCCGCTCGACGCACCGGAGGCTGCCCGCGTCGGCCTCGTCGATCGGCTGAGCGAGCCGCGTGAGGCGACCGCGTTCGCGCAGGCCTGGGCTCGAGAGTTCGCACAGGGGCCTCTCGTGGCGCAGGGCTTCGCCAAGGTCGCACTCAATCGGGGGCTCGACGGATCTCTCGCGGAGGGCCTCGCTCTCGAGCAGGCGCTCTTCGCGCAGGTGTTCACCACCCGTGACGCTGCGGAGGGCGTCGCGTCGTTCCTGACTCGAGGACCAGGACAGGCTCAGTTCGAGGGACGCTAGTGCGCCGACGGACGGACGCGGCTCGGCCGGCGATCGCAGAGCCTGCGTGGTACCAGCAGGCCGTGTTCTACGAGGTGCTCGTGCGCGGCTTCTACGATGCGAGCGGCGACGGCATCGGTGATCTTCGCGGGCTGATCGCGAAGCTCGACTACCTCGAGTGGCTCGGCGTCGACTGCCTGTGGCTGCTGCCGTTCTACGAGTCGCCTCTTCGCGACGGTGGCTACGACGTGAGCGACTTCCTCAAGGTGCACCCTGACCTTGGAACTCTCGAGGATCTGCTGGATCTCATCCGCGAGGCCCACCTGAGAGGGATGCGGGTGATCGCGGACCTCGTCCTCAACCACACGAGCGACCAACACCCCTGGTTCATCGAGTCACGGTCATCGCGCGACAATCCTAAGGCCGACTGGTACGTCTGGTCTGACACCGATGACCGCTACCGCGACGCGCCGATCATCTTCGTCGACACGGAGACCTCGAACTGGGCGTGGGCCCCCGACCGAGGGCAGTACTACTGGCACCGGTTCTTCTCCCACCAACCGGACCTGAACTACGAGAACCCTGCTGTCCAAGAGGCCATGCTCGGCGTCGTCCGCTACTGGCTGTCGGTGGGGTTCGACGGATTCCGTCTCGACGCGGTTCCCTACCTCTTCGAGCAAGAGGGAACCCGTTGCGAGAACCTGCCAGCAACTCACGAGTTCCTCCGCCGCATCCGACGCTTGGTCGACGAAGAGTTCCCAGACGCTGTGCTGCTCGCGGAAGCGAACCAGCCTCCGCGTCAGGTCGTCGAGTACTTCGGCGACGGCGATGAGTGCCACATGTGCTTTCACTTCCCGTTGATGCCACGCCTCTTCATGGCGGTGAAGCAGGAGAGCGCGCGGCCGATCCAGGATGCCATCGCCGAGACGCCGCCGATCCCGACGACGTCGCAGTGGGGTATCTTCCTCCGTAACCACGATGAGCTCACGCTCGAGATGCTCTCTGAGGAGGATCGAGCGTTTCTCTGGGCTGCGTTCGCGGCTGATCCCATCGCGCGACGCAACGTCGGCATCGGGCGTCGCCTTGCCCCACTCATCGAGAACGATCGCCGGGTCGCTGAACTGCTCCACGCCCTGTTGCTCTCGCTGCCAGGCTCGCCAGTCCTCTACTACGGCGACGAGATACTCATGGGTGACAACGTCTACCTCGGCGATCGTGACTCTGTCCGGACACCGATGCAGTGGTCGCCTGATCGAAACGGAGGCTTCTCTCGAG
>SIRY01000149.1 GCA_004366215.1 Actinomycetota bacterium
CCGTGCAGTCGAAGCCCGTTCGAGAGCTCTGCCACCGCCGCTCGGCGCCCAATGGTCGCCATGATCCCCTTGTCGCGGTACAGGAACGGCTCCGTCTCGCGGCCATCGAGGAGGTTGATGACCTGTCGGGCCGCGTGAGCTCCGCCCTGGAGCGCCGGTTGTGCGAGCTGCGGCAGGGGGGTACCCGCACGATCGGTCGCGAGCGCGACGTCGCCGACCGCGAAGATGCGGTCTGACCCGACGACCCGCAGATCGGCCCCCACCATGATGCGGCCTCCCCTGCCGGTGGGCAGCCCGAGGCGGCCGACCACCGGCGGCACTGCGATCCCCGCCGCCCAGAGGACGAGGCCGTTCGGGATCTCGCGGCCGCTACGCAGCACGATGAGCCCCTCTTCGACGGACTCCACAGTCTCGTTGAGCAAGACCGTCACCCCCCGAGCGCGTAGCTCACGCCTCGCGTACTCTGAGAGGTCCTCGTGGAACGCCTCGAGCAACCGATCGCGTTGCTCGACCAGCACGACCTTGACGTCGTCTGGACCGAGCATCGTAAAGTCGGTGTAGAGCGCTCGGTGGGCAAGCTCGGCGATCGCACCGGCGAGTTCGACACCGGTCGCCCCGCCACCGACGACGACGAAGGTCAAGCTCCCGTCGTGGACTCCGTGGCTCGCCGCGTACTCGAAGCGCTGGAAGATGCGGTTGCGCACCTCAACCGCTGCGTCGAGGGTGTAGATGGTGTGGCTCCGCTCCTCGGCGCCCGGGATACCAAAGAAGCTCGCCGTGGCGCCGAGCGCGAGGATGAGGTAGTCGTAGTCGATGATCCGGCCGTCCTCGAGGCCCACGAACCGGCGCGCCGCGTCGACCTCGACGAGAGAGCCTTGGACGAAGTGTGCTCGGCGTGCCCGCCGAAGCACGGTTCGAAGCGGATACGCGACGTCACCCGCGTTGAGCCCCGCCGTCGCCACCTGGTACAGCAGAGGCTGAAACGTCGTGAAGTTGTGCCGGTCGACGACGACGAGCTCGACCGGCGCGTCGCGCAGCACCTCGATCGCCGCGAGCCCACCGAACCCGGCCCCAACCACCACGACGCGAGGCCGGCCTCCGGTACCGGCACCGTGGCGCACCGCCGTCTGCTCTGCTGGCTCCTTGACCTCGACGCTCATCGCTCACCCCATGCTCGCCGTGACGAGCAGTCTACGGGTCTCGCCTGCGCACCGACGTGTCTCGCACGAGCTGGCTACCCTGCTGGACGTAGGTCTCAGCCTGCGCCACGAGGGCCGGGGAGCGGCCGAGCACGACGCTCGCGCCCCCAGCGTCTGCGTGCAGCATGAGGATGCGATCGAGCGCCGACGTCGACACCTCACCCGCTTCGATCCACAGGAAGCGGGCAAACGCCGGTCGAACGAGCCCGATCGCGAGGCTGAGGCGGTCGCACTCCGCGGCCGTCAGCCTCTCACCCAGTACACCTGCGCGCTCAGCGAGTCCGCACGCCTCGAGGACCTCGCCGAGCGGCGGTACCCGCACCCCTCGGAGTCGACGCGCCAGCCTGATCGCCAACACGAGGTGCTCGACCACGCTCACCCCGAGGAGCGGACGGAAGGGACGCGGCGTGACGACCGCAAGGACCTTGCCCTCCTCCGTCCCGATTCGCGCGCCTCGAATTCGAAGCTCGCCCTCCCCCGAGCCGTCCTCGAGCGCCGCGAGGAACGCCGACGGGTCGGCGAGCACGAGCCGCACGATGCCGCCCGCTCCGACCCGGAGGCGGTGGACGTCGAGCCGCATCGCCCCGTTCGAGATCACCCCACGGGCCTCGAGCACAGCTGGCTCAGGCTGGGGTGACACCGCGCCACCAGCTCACGAACGACACGGCTGCGAGCCCTACGACGACGGCGAACGCGCTCGCGGCGACGACGTTCTCGAGCACGAGCCCGCCGTGGGCAGCCCCGACGTTCGCCTGCACCGCTGGGGCCGTGACGAAGAGCGCACCACTGAGCGCCGCCACCACCGGAACGGCGGCGGATCGAACCGAGGGGCCGGCCGCCCCGACGAGGCCGACGAGCACCGCGAGGCCGCCGAGCGCCGCTGCGACGCCCACCCAGCCCACCGCGAGGACCCCTGGCGCCAGGCCCCAAGGCACCGGCGCGAGGAGCCAGCCGAGGACGAGCGCGACGGCCACCACGCCAAGGCCGATCAGGCCCGCCACGCGCGCGGCGTGACCGCGCGCGATCGGGACGACGGTGAGCAGGCCACGAGGTGCCACGAACGTCCCAACGGGCGCCCCGACGACGCCACCGATGACCAACATCGCGGCGACCGCTGGTCCGACAGCTCCGGAATCGCCACGCGTGATGGCGGCGAGCGACATGACGAGGCCGCTCGCGGCCAGCGTGACCGACGCAGCGACGCGACCACCCTGACGCAGGAGCCCGAGCCCGAGGGCGCTCGCAACCGGAACCTGGAGCAAGGCTCGCTCGAGCAGCGGCCCTGGCCGCGACGCCGCCACCGCGACCTCCCGCACACCCGGCGAGATCCACCGGCTCACGAGTCGAAGAGCGACGAGCGCCGCGACGCTCAGCGCGATGAGCCCCTCGTGGTTGCGACCTAAGACCTGCTCACCGAGCACGAAGGCGAGGTGGGCTGAGCCCGCGTGGCCGACGACGAGGCCGAGGAATCCCGCCGACCCGACGGCGATGCCGCCCACGGGTCGCGCCGCTACCCGACGCAGAACCCCGAAGACGAGCCCGAGCCCAAGGCCAACCAGCGCCCAGGTACCGCGTAGCACGTCGCTTCGATGGCCATGGAGCAGTGGCAGCACGAGGAGCACGCCGGTGACGAGCCCGAGCGAGAGCTCCCCAGCGAGACGGCCTGGCCGGTCAGGGCCGTCGACAGGCCAGGCAAGAGCACCAGCCACCGCGACGACGAGGCCGGCGGCAACGACACGAGCGAGCCACCCAAGCCCGTCGCCACCGACGACTGTGAGGTCGCGTTGGAGCACCGCCTCCCCGACCGCAAGCGTAGCGAGCGCCCAGATCACGCTACGGCTAGGTCGCGGTAGCGTCACCCACCCGACACCTCATCGAGGCGGGTCGCCTCAGCGAGGAACGGCATGAGCGAGCGCAGCCGCCTTCCCACCTCTTCGATCTGCTCCCCTGCCGCAGCCTCTCGAAGGGCTTCGAAGCGCGGCCGACCCGCACGAATCTCCTCGAGCAGCTCGGTTGCGAAGGCCCCAGAGCGAATCTCCTCGAGGATGCGCCGCATCTGCGCACGCGTCTCGTCCGTGATGATGCGAGGCCCGCGGGTGAGCCCTCCGTACTCCGCGGTCTCCGACACCGAGAACCACATCCCAGACAGCCCGTGCTCGTAGAGCAGGTCGACGATGAGCTTGAGCTCGTGGAGGCACTCGAAGTAGGCGCTCTCTGGCTGGTACCCAGCTTCGACCAGGGTCTCGAAACCCGCCCGTACCAGCGCAGACAGCCCGCCACACAGCACGACCTGCTCGCCAAAGAGGTCGGTCTCGGTCTCTTCGGCAAACGTGGTCTCAAGGACCCCCGCACGGGTCGAGCCGATGGCCCACGCGTAGGAGAGCGCAAGGTCACGGGCGGTC
>SIRY01000150.1 GCA_004366215.1 Actinomycetota bacterium
AGACGAAGATGAGCGCCACCACAAGGACGAGCGTCACAAAGACTACGGTCGCGTAGCTGCGCAGCTGCCGACGGGTAGGCCACTCTACCGCGCGCAGCTCCGACCTCACGCCCTGCAGGTAGCGGCGGATCCGCCCACGACGCGGTTCCGATGAGCCCTGACCCTGGGCCATTCGGCGCGCCAACTCCTGACGGTCACGCGTCGCAGCCTGCTGACGCGCCATGAGGCGCCTCGTCTCGCGATTCACTGTTCTACCCTCGCCGATCGATCGCCGCTCGATGAGCCACCGAGCTACACGGAGCAGGGCAGGAGGGACTCGAACCCCCAACCGCCGGTTTTGGAGACCGGTGCTCTACCAATTGAGCTACTACCCTGTGCACTGGTCAGCCTACCAGTTCGAGTGGCGCGCTGCTCCCGCGACGAGCTCCTCGCTCTGAGCGGCTAGAGCGAGGAGCCGGCGGCGTGCTCGGTGCAGCCGGACCTTCACCGCCGCCTCAGATGCACCCACCTCTACCGCGACCTGCGTGACGCTGAGGCCAGCAAGGTAGCGCAGCGTCAGGATCTCCCGGTCAGCCGGGCTCAGCTTGCCCAGTAACGCGACGACGTCGGCCTGCGTGACGACCGCATCGACGGCCGGGACCCCTCGGGCGTCGGACTCGCTCGCTAGGTGCACGGGCTCGAGTGGCTGCTCACGCGACCGCTGTCGGCGACGACGTCGAAGGTGCGAGCGCGCGGCGTTGACCACGATCCGGTACACCCACGTCTCGTAGCGCGACGCCCCTCGAAACCGTCCCAGCGAGCGGTAGACGTTGAGGTACGCGTCTTGGAGGACGTCCGCGACCGACTCGGCGTCGCCGACGATCCGCGCGGCGACCTTGGTACTCATCGCGATCGTCCGCCGGACGACCTCCTCGAACGAAGGTCGCAGCTCCTCCGCCCTCGCCCGGACACGAGCAAGCGACTCTTCGAGCCCAGGGCGAAGCTCAGCCGCGCGGGCGCGCACGCGCACCAGCGAGCTCCCTACCTCGTCTCGCGGTGCAAGGTGTGACGGCGATCCCACCGGCAGTACTTGCGCATCTCGATGCGCTCTCGGTCGTTCATCCGGTTCTTCGTCGTGATGTAGTTGCGCCGCTTGCACTCTTCACACGCGAGGGTGACCTGCACCCTACGCTCGTTCTTGGCCATGTCTCCTCCACTCGCGCGCCCCAACCTAGTAGCGGCGGTCGGACTCGAACCGACGACCCCACGATTATGAGCCGTGTGCTCTAACCAACTGAGCTACGCCGCCTCGGAGCCCCCTGTCGGAATCGAACCGACGACACCAGCCTTACCATGGCTGTGCTCTGCCGACTGAGCTAAGGGGGCGAGCCTCCACCATGATAGCGAGCGGGCAACAGCCCTTGTCGGCCTCTACGGTGGACACGTGGCCGACGACCTCATCTTGCGCCCCCTCACCCGGGCCGACGCGGAGTCGACTCGACGCATCTACAACCACGCCGTGCTCACCTCGACGGCGACGCTCGACATCGAGCCGCGCACACCAACCGACCACGCCCGCTGGGTCGAGGACCACCTTGGCATCTACGTGTGCCTGGTCGCCGAGCTCAACGGCGCCGTCGTCGGGTTTGCCTCCATCTCACCCTACCGACCGAGAGCGGGGTACGCCTCGACGGTGGAGGACTCCATCTACCTGGACCCCTCGGTCCAGGGTCGCGGCATCGGCACGAGACTCCTCCGCTCCCTCGTAGAGACCGCTGCCGAGCTTGGGTTCCACACGTGCATCGCGCACATCGTGGCCGATCACCACGTCTCGCGCTCGCTCCACGCGAACGTCGGCTTCGAGCTCGTCGGCGTTCAGCGCGAGATCGGGCGCAAGTTCTCGCGGTGGATCGACCTCGCTATCATGCAGCGCCTCCTCTGAGAGAGCGTGACCTGGGCGTGGTGCTCGTCGGCCCAGAACCACAGCGCGGCGAGCGAGCGCCACGGCCGGTAGCCCTCCCCGAGGGCAACCGCCTCTAGCGCCGACACCGCGCGCCCGAGGTGCCTTGCGATCCCACGACGGAGCGCCACGTCACCGACGGGCCAGACGTCAAGGTGCTCCCAGTGGAACAGGAGGACCATCTGCGCACTCCAGGCGCCGACGCCTCGCAGTGCACGGAGGCGACGTTCGGCTTCGTGCGCAGCGAGCGCACCCCACGACTCGAGGTCGACCGCGCCGGTGAGGACTCTCTCGGCGAGCTCACGCAGCCACCTGCGCCGTTGTCGAGTGAGGCCGGTCGCTGCGAGCTCTGCGTCGGGGCACGAGAGCCACGTCGTCGGCGTCATCGCCGAGAGCGCCTCCAGCCGCGCGACGACCTCCCGGGCGCTGGCCTGCGACACCTGCTGGTAGGCTACCACCTCGACGAGGAAGCCAAAGGTGTCGAGCTCGCTCACGGGCCTTGCTCGACCGGGGTCGAAACCTCCTCGACCACGTTCAGGGACTCCGTAGGCAGCGAAGAGCTCACGCATGAGCGGGTCAGCTGCCGCGAGGTCGACCGCCGCCCGTTCCCACTCCCTGCTCACCGCACGTCGCGAGCGATCGGCTCACCACTACGGAGCGCCGCGACACGCGCCAGCGCGAGGGTCACTGTCTCGTCCCAGAAGCGACGCACGTGGTCCCA
Source organism: Actinomycetota bacterium (assembly GCA_004366215.1). GTDB lineage: Bacteria > Actinomycetota > Acidimicrobiia > Acidimicrobiales > Acidimicrobiaceae > Acidimicrobium. The sequence continues at coordinate 2,661 of SIRY01000150.1, forward strand.
ACGCCGCCGCACGACGAGGGCGAGCCCAAGGTAGCCCACCCAGGCGAGGACGGTCGGCAAGCCGAGGAGGTCGATCGGCAGCGCTGAGAGCGTCACGAGGACGAGGAAGCTCGAGGTGAGCTCACCCGCCTCAATCGCGACCAGCGCGATGCCCCAGCTCAGGTACCACGGCCAGATCACCGGACCGAGGACGACGCTCGCGAGCAGCACGACGCCGGCAGCCCGCAGCAGCGTCTCGCGACGCGAGCCGAGCAGAATCACGCCGGCAAAGGCCGCGAGGATCACGTCACCGAGATCGCGAAAAACGCTGATGACCTCGGAAGGTCCAAGGCCGAGGCCCACCGCGTGGCCGAGCCAGCCGACCGCGTAGCCCACCGCGACGATGGGATCCTCGAAGCTGTAGACGGAGCCTGGCGTCGCGAGAGCCGGAAGCCACCCCCACCCAAGACCGCTCACCGCGCCGAGCAGCCACAAGGTGCTCGCGGCGACCGCGAGCGCCACGAGGGTGGTTCGGACCCGCTCACCGAGGCCCGCTTCGTCGTTCCAGACGAAACCGAGGAACGCGACGACGACGATGGCTGGGATCTTGACCGCCGCAGCGAGGGACACGAGCACGATGCCAAAGAGCCGCCGCCCCGCGAGGAACTGATCGATGCCGACCAGCATGAGCCCGACCATGAGCGCGTCGTTGTGTCCTGCTGAGGCGAGCGTGTAGAGGAACACGGGGTTGAGGACCGTCAGCGCGAGCGCGAGCGCGTCGTTACGCCCGAGTCGGCGCGCGATGCGGCCAATGGCGACGCCGCTGAACCCAACCGACACCAACGCGAGGATGCGCAGCAACGCGACGGAGAGAAGTGGCGAGTGACCGGAGAGCGTCACGAGCCCGGCGTCGATAAGGAGGAAGAGCGGCCCGTAGGGCGCTGGTGCCCTCCCCCAAAGGGGATCCACCGTCGGTAGGAACGGGCTCACACCGAGGAGGTCGGGGCCTCCTCGATAAGGGCTCAGGCCCTGAGTCACCATCTGACCCTGGGCAGCGTACGAGTAGACGTCCCGCGAGAACAAGGGACCAGCCAGCATGAGCGGCGCGACCCACAGCAAGAAGATGATCCACCACGGCTGCGGAGAGGAGCCAGCACGGGCGAGCCGCACGAGGCGCACCCACGCCATGCTCCCCACGATCAAGCCTAGGTAGACGGCGGCGTTAGCGACGAGCTCGACGAGCAGGTCGCCCGGATGCGGAGACGACGAGACCCCAAGGAACCAGGAGTTCGGGATCTTCGAGGTGAACGGGGAGTTCGGCTGGAGCGAACCGAGGAAGACGAGCAGCGAGCCGAGCAGCCCCGTGCGCACCGGCTCCAGGGTGTCGACGAACTCTGAGACCCGGACCACGGTCGCAGCGGCCCACGACACGACGGCCGCGGGCGCGAGGCGACGAAGCATCGATGTCACGCCAGCTCCCTCCTCTTCCAGGGTATCGTGCCGCGCGCCGCCGTGCGCCCCGCGCGAACCTCCACGACTCCCCGGCGCGCGACGACCCTCCCAGAGGGCGCGCTCGCCGCGGCCGCCCGATGGGCTCCTCTCGAGTCTCGCTCCAGGTGAGGCGCGCATCCCATACCTCAGGTGACGAGACCCCGCCGGAAATGGCTCGAGGCCTTCTCGCAGCGACCCAGGACCGCGTGGCCGCGAACCGATCGCGGTGGCCTTCGCAGCACGCTGCGACCCCCAGCTGCGCCGCCGAGGTGTCGGTCGTCGATCGAGTCCGTGCGGTATCGATCGGTCGCGCTGCCGAGCACGCGCGCGTCTCGCGGCGAGGGGTGGGCCGGGAGGGATTCGAACCCCCGTAGGCGTACGCCGGCAGATTTACAGTCTGCTCCCTTTGGCCACTCGGGCACCGACCCTGGTGAGCTTCAAAAGTAGTCTGAGCGCATGCC
>ML178769.1:0-6171 GCA_004366215.1 Actinomycetota bacterium
GACCAAGCGGTTGGGCCTGAGGGTGAGACGAGCCTTGGCGACCTCGTCGTCGCGCAAGACACGTCGTTCGAAGATGACGTCGACGAGTCGATCGCGCGTGAGATGCTCCGGCGCGCCGTCGACGAGCTCGACGAGCTTGAGCGCCAAGTCGTCACGCTGCGCTTCGGCCTCCAGGGCGACCGGCCCGCCTCGCTCGAGGCGACTGCGCGCATCCTTGGGATTGGTCCCCGCCGAGCCCGGCGTCTCGAAGCGAGCGCGCTCGCCAAGCTCGCTGAGAACCCCCGCCTTCGCACCTCAGCCGCGTAGTGCGTTAGGCCGAGGCGCCGGCTCCGCACACGGGGCTCGTCGCCGCCCGCCTCGCGAACGCCTCGAGCTCGGCTGGTACGGGGGCCTCGCAGACGACGCGACCTCCGCGGGTCGGGTGCTCGAACGCGACGCGCCAGGCGTGCAAGAACGGGCGCGCGAGGTCGGGGGTCGCCACCCCGTAGCGCCGGTCCCCCACCACCGGGTGCCCGATCGCCGCGAGGTGGACCCTGATCTGGTGGGTCCGGCCCGTCTCGAGGACCAGCTCGACGAGCGCCGTGTCAGGACCGACCCAGCGCGTCTCGAGTTCGGTGGCGGCGGCTCGTCCGCCCTCGACGATCGCCATGCGGGCCGGATCTCGAAGGTCGCGTCCGATCGGTGCCTCGATGCGCGCGCGCTGCGGCGGCGCACCGGCGACGAGCGCGAGGTAGCGGCGCTCGACCTCGTGGGCTCGCACCGCCACCCTGAGGACCTCGAGTGCTCGCGACGTCCGCGCAAGCACCATGGCACCGCTCGTGCCGACGTCGAGCCGGTGGACGAGGCCGCGACGGAGCGGCTCGCCGTCGAGCAGCCGCAGCTCTGGCCAGCGTGCCTGAGCCCAGTCGGCGACGCTCGGACGCTCGTCGCGCTCGTGCACGCGGTGCGTCACGAGTCCTGCCGGCTTCGCCACGACGATGACGTCCTCGTCCTCGAAGAGGACGGTCGGCTCAGCCTGGGGCGTGCGCGGCTGACTCGGGTCGTTCCAGGCGAGCTCGAGAACCTCTCCGGGGCGCAGCCGCCGTGCGCGCCGACGCTCGACGAGGCCGTCGAGGCGGACGTCACCTCCCGCGACGAGCGCCTGCGCCCGCGCGCGGTCGATCCCGGTGAGCAGCGCCACCGCTCGATCGAGCCGCTCGCCGCCGAGCGACTCGCCCACCTCAACGCGGAGCGTGGGCACGGCTCCCTCGCAGTTCAGCGACGACGAGTAGGACGATGCCAACCGTGACCGCGGCGTCAGCGAGGTTGAACACCGGCCAGTAGGGCAGCTGGATCCAGTCGATCACCGCACCGCGGTTGTGACGCACGACGCGGTCGAGCAGGTTCGACACGGCCCCCGCCACGACGAGCGAGGCGGCCGCGCGCGAGAGACGACTCGGACGACGCAGCCCCCAGAGCGCGACGGCAGCGCCCACGAGCGTCGCGACGACCCCGACGAGCAGCGGGTGGCCAACGCCGAGCGAGAAGGCGACCCCCGAGTTGCGAACTTCGACGAAGCGGATCGGTCCGACCACGACCGGGTGGAGCGCGAAGTGGCGCTCTGCGTACGTCTTGGTCGCCTGGTCGACAGCGACGACCGCGAGGACCGTCAACGCCATCGCGGCGAGGCGGCGTCTCAGCGTCGGCGCGTCAGGCCCCCTTCCTTGCAGCGCACGCACAGGCGTGCGTAGGGCAACGCACGAAGACGAGCGCGCGCAATCGGCTCGTGACACACCTCACACACCCCGTAGGTGCCGTCGTCGAGCTTGCGCAGCGCGTCGTCGACCTCGGCGAGCGCCGCCTGCGCGCTCGCCGCGAGGGCCAGGTCTCGCTCCCGGTCGATCGCGGCCGTGCCGCCTTCTCCCGACTCCTCGTCGAACTGCACCTCGAGCGGCCCGCTGACCTGCACGAGCTGATCAGCCTCCGCTTTGAGCTGCGACGCCTGCTGCTCTAGGTGTGCTCGCTCGACGAGCAGGAGGTTGCGCTGCTCCGCACGGAACGTGGCGTCATCGAGCGCGTCGAGCTCGTCCTCGTCGAGAGCGAGGTACGCCTGCGCACGCTCCTCGTTGGGAAGTGTTCGCTCTGCCATCAACTCCTTACTCCTTGCTGCTCGCCTCGGGGCGAGCTACTCGAGCCACTCGATGCTACCGGGCCTCGACCTCGCAGCCAGCGACGCCGAGTGCGCAGGGTTGCGAAGGCTAGGCTGGCGCCATGGACGAGGCGACCGAACCCTACCCAGCCCAGCCCAGCTCGCTCGACCTCCCAGCCCTCGAACACGAGATCCTCGACCTCTGGGAGCGCGAGCAGACGTTTGCCGCCTCGATTGAGCAGCGGCGCGCACAAGGCGCACCGGCGTTTGTCTTCTACGACGGCCCACCGTTCGCGAACGGCCTGCCACACTACGGCCACCTGCTCACCGGGTTCGTCAAGGACGCCATCCCCCGCTACCAGACCATGCGCGGCAAGGTGGTTGAGCGACGCTTCGGGTGGGACTGTCACGGCTTGCCAGCAGAGATGGCGATCGAGAAGGAGCTCGGCCTCCAGAGCCGCGAAGACATCGAGCGCCTCGGGGTCGGCGTCTTCAACGAGCACTGCCGAGCCCTCGTCGAGCACACCTCAGATGAGTGGGATCGCTACGTCACCCGCCAAGCGCGCTGGGTCGACTTCCAGAACGCCTACCGCACCATGGACCTCGCCTTCATGGAGTCGGTCATGTGGGCGTTCAAGCGGCTCTGGGAGCAAGGACTCGTCTACGAGCACTACCGGGTCCTCCCCTACTGCTGGGAGTGCGAGACGCCGCTGTCGAACTTCGAGACGCGCCAGGACGACGCCTACCGGCCTCGCACCGACCCCGCGGTGACGGTCGCGTTCGCGCTCGAGGGCGACGAGACCCGCGCTGGGTCGCTCGAGGGTCCACTGTGGCTGCTCGCCTGGACCACAACCCCTTGGACGCTGCCGTCGAATCTGGCCATCGCGGTGAACCCGAGCGAGCAGTACGTCGTGTTCCACTCCGACGCCACGCCGGTCGACCACGGCCGGACCTACGTCATGGCAGCGCAGCGTCTCGCGGCCTACGCCGAGCGGTTCCCTGACGCTCGGGTCGTTGCGACCGTTCCCGGTCGCGCGCTCGAGGGACGGCGCTACCGACCACTCTTCGACTTCTTCGCCGCGACCCCCGGGGCCTTCGTGGTCCTCGGCGCTGACTTTGTCACCCTCGACGAGGGAACCGGCGTCGTCCAGCTCGCCCCGGGCTTCGGCGAGGAGGACCAGCAGGTCTGCGAGGCGCACGGCATCCCCGTCGTCGTCCCGGTCGACGACCGGGGACGCTACACCGCTGAGGTCCCCCCGTACGCGGGCGAGCAGGTCTTCGACGCCAACCCCGCGATCGGGGCACTGCTCGAGCGCCTCGGCGTGCTCATCACCCACGAGGCCTACGAGCACGCCTACCCTCACTGTTGGCGCACCGAGACGCCCCTCATCTACCGGGCGATGCGGTCGTGGTTCGTCGCCGTCACAGCGATCAAGGATCGCCTGCTCGCTCGCAACGAGGAGATCGACTGGGTTCCAACCCACGTCAAGCACGGTGCCTTCGGCAAGTGGCTCGAGGGCGCCCGCGACTGGTCGATCACGCGCAACCGCTACTGGGGTGCACCCATCCCCGTCTGGCGCAGCGACGACCCCGCCTACCCCCGCGTCGACGTCTACGGATCCCTCGACGAACTCGAACGCGACTTCGGAGTGCGGCCAACCGACCTGCACCGGCCCGCGATCGACGAGCTCACGAGGCCGAACCCTGACGACCCCACCGGGCGCTCCACCATGCGCCGAGTGCCTGACGTCCTCGACTGCTGGTTCGAGTCGGGCTCGATGCCCTTCGCGCAGCTGCACTACCCCTTCGAGCACAAGGAGCGCTTCGAAGCGAACTTCCCGGCGGACTTCATCGTCGAGTACGTCGGTCAGACGCGCGGCTGGTTCTACACGCTGCACGTCCTCGCCGTCGCGCTCTTTGACGCGCCGCCGTTTCGTCACTGCATCGCCCACGGCGTCGTGCTCGGCAACGACGGGCGCAAGCTCTCGAAGCGCCTGCGCAACTACCCTGACCCGTGGGAGGTCTTCGAAGAGATCGGAGCCGACGCGATGCGCTGGTTCCTGCTCTCCTCGCCGGTCCTGCGAGGCCAAGAGATGGTGCTCGAGCGCGGCGCCATCGTCGACACGGTGCGACGCGTCATCAACCCCATCTGGAACGCGTTCTCCTTCCTCGTGCTCTACGCACGCGCCGACGGGATGCGGGGGCACCTCACGGAGCGCGCGACCCACGTCCTCGACCGCTACCTCCTCGCCGCCACGCACGACCTCGTCGCCGACGTGACCGAGGCGATGGACCACTTCGACCTCGCGCGCGCCACCACGCTCGTCGAGCGCTACCTCGATCGCCTCACCAACTGGTACGTACGCCGCAGCCGTGAGCGCTTCTGGTCGCGGCGAGACGCGACGAGCCTCGAGGCCAAGCAGGAAGCCTACGACTCGCTCCACACCGCGCTCGTCACCCTCGCCCTCGTCGTCGCTCCGCTCCTGCCAATGCTCGCAGAGCACGTCTACCGGGCGCTTGTCGGCCCATCCTCGGTTCACCTCGCCGACTGGCCGCTCGCCGACTCGCTACCGGCAGATCCGCAGCTCGTGGCAGAGATGGAACGCGTGCGAGAGGTGTGCTCGCTCGCACACTCGATCCGCAAGGCAGCAGGACTGCGTGCTCGCCTCCCGCTCCGGCGGCTCACGATCGTCCTCGCTGAGCCGTTCGACGTGACCGACTACGTACCGCTCATCCGTGCAGAGGTCAACGTACGCGACGTCGTCGTCGAAGACGCCCACGCGCACCCCGTGCGCTGGCAGCTCGCCGTCAACCCACGCCTGCTCGGCCCTCGGCTCGGACCGCAGGTGCAGACGGTGATCCGTGCTGCTCGCGAGGGCCACTTCGAGCTCCGTGGCGAGACCGTGACCGTCGCCGGCGTCGAGCTACGCCCCGAGGAGTACACCCTCACGCCCAGCGCCGAGGACGCCAAGCGCAGCCGACCATTCGCAGATCGGCGTGGGATCGTGATCCTCGACACATCGGTCGACGACGAGCTCGTGCGGGAGGGACGCGCGCGCGACCTCATCCGCCTCATCCAGCGGCATCGCAAGGAGCACGGCTACGACGTCACCGATCGAATTCGGCTCGAGCTGCGCGCCTCTCGTGACGGAGCGGTCGCACGCGCCCTCGAGGCGCACGCGACCGAGCTCATGGAGCAGTGCCTCGTCACCGAGCTCGTCCTCGACGACGGCGCGCCCGACCCCTCGCTCGCTGACCGGAGTGAGGTCGAGCTCGACGGCGAGCCGATCGTGATCGCGACAGCCGTCGCGCACCCGACGCCCTGAATCGCCGCCCGCGACGGCTCAGGAGTCCTCGAGGTCTCCCCGACCAAACTCTGGCAGGGGCCCGGTCGGTCTCGACTCGTCGCCAAAGAGCGCGACGACGTCCGAGGCGCCAACAGCGCCGTTATCCTCGAGCGACGGGTCCCGAACGACCCCTGCTTCCGACGAGAGGCTCGAGCCGAGCCGCTGTGCGTCACCCAGCATCTCCTCGCTCGCCGCCCGGAGGTGCTCAGACTCGCTCGCGAGCGAGCTTCCTTCACTGAGCAGCGTCTCGATCGTCACTCGGGTGTGGCGCGCGAGCTCCTGGAGGGTCTCGTCGAGGTGTGACCCCTCCGCACGCACCCGCTCGATGAGCTGCGAGAGGCCGGCCGCGAGCTCCTCGCTGCGAGCCCGCAGCGCCTTGACACGTCCTTCGAAGTCTGCAAGGAACTCATCTTGCATCGCCCGCGCCCGTTGGCGCGCCTCGTCGATGAGCCGAGCAGCCTGGCGGTGCGCCTCTGCGCGCAGCGCCTCAGCCTCGGCCTCCGCGTCGCGCCTGAGCGTCGCCGCGGTCTCCTGGGCGAGGCGCAACGTTCGCCCGATGATCGAGTCCGGGTCCTCTGCGCCGAAGGACTCGCCGGCGGATGCTCGGCTCGCCTGGGCAAGGCGAGCCTCGTAGGTCTTGAGGCGCTCCCGCGCCTCCTCGAGCTCTCGCTCGAGCACCTCGACGCCCTGCGCCAC
>ML178769.1:6181-6683 GCA_004366215.1 Actinomycetota bacterium
GCGCCTCCTCGAGCGCGCGCGCGGGCGCCTCGACGCCCTGCGCCGCTCGCGCGAGAAACGCGTCGACGTCGTCTTGGTGGTACCCCCGCATCCGCTCGCGAAACTCGACCTCTCGAATCTCGCGCGGATCCACGTGTTCTCCCATCGCTGCTCCTCGGTCGTGACGGCGTTCGACGTAACTAACCCGCGATGATCGGAATGAGGAGAAGCTGGATCACCAGCAGCACAATGAGCGGCGACAGGTCGATGCGGATACCGCCGCCCCCGAACGACGGTACCACACGTCTCACGACCCCGAGGACGGGTTCGGTCAACTTCGCGAGGATGAGCCGAACTTCGTGGAGGACGCCGTCTGGGTTCGTCTCCGGGAACCAGCTCAAGACCACTGAGAGCACGATGATGATCTCGTAGAGCTCCAGCAGGTCGACGAGCAGTCCCCTAACTCCCATGTTGCGTCCCGACCCCTCTCTGCATCATCGAACGTTGCCGCATCCGGAACATG
>SIRY01000153.1 GCA_004366215.1 Actinomycetota bacterium
TGCGGGGCGGCTGGCTGGTGACGGCGACCGGCTCCACCGTTCGGTCGGTGACGCCCCCTGCGCCAACACTCCAGCCGATCTACTGGCCGACGCTCATCACGCACACAGGCCCTCGTCGAGCAGTGAGCTGCGTCGTAGTCAGCGTGCTGCACCCATCTCGAGCGGCGTACCCTGCGACGCTCCAGGCGGCCGAGCTGCTCTGGGCAAACCTCGTCGCAGAACCACGCTGTGGAGCTGGACTCTCGCCATCGGCCATCGTGGCTCAGTGGCAGTCGACGCTCCTTGCCGAGCTTCCCCGTCCTCAGGCCAAGGTCACCCCCGCTCGCGGCGTCGTCGGTCTCCCCCTCGAGCTCCAGGTCCGCTCACCAGGCGCACTCACCCTCGAAGTTGAGACGCCTGCTGGTCCGTTGGTCGTCGACGCCACCGCCACACCCTGGCTCGTCGTCGACACGACGCCGATCGGCGGTCCATTCCCACGGCTCTTCACGCCCTCGAGCAGCGGCGACCTCGCCGTCGTGCCCGTGGCCCACTGGAGCGGCGTCGCTCACCTCGGCGCGACCTCTGTGCTCCTGCCGTCGGTCGCGGTCTGGGGCGCACCGGTCGAGGTCGCGATCACTACCCTGCGCGCCGAGCTCACCCTCCTTCGCTAGGTGGCTCACTCGCCGCCGTCGCGGCGCGCGACGCGGCGACGTGCGCCACCGGCTCGCGGCCCAACCGCCCAGCTTGGTAGTCCTCAAACGCCTGGCGGAGCTCTGCCCGAGAGTTCATGACGAACGGCCCGTACCACGCGATCGGCTCTCCGATCGGCGTTCCCGCGAGGAGTAGCGCCTGTGCTCGCCGACGGAGCGCCCGCAGCAGCACGCCGTTGCCGTCCCCGAACACGGCCAGTTGACCCGCGTCGAGCACCGTCGCTGCCTCGTCGACGACCATGGAACCGTCGAAGACGTAGAGGAGGCACGTGCGTAGGGCCGTTGGGATGGGGATCGTGACCTGGGCGCCGCCTTCGACGAGCACGTGGGCCACCGTGACCGGCCAGTAGGTCTCCGCCGGGCCGCGCACCCCGCCTAGGTGCCCGGCGACCACTCTGACGAGGGCACCAGCGTCAGCGCTCCGAGCGACCCCAAGATCTCGGCCTCGCACGTCCTGGTAGCGAGGAGGCGCCCACTTCTGAGCCCGTGGCAGGTTGACCCAGAGCTGGAAACCGTGGAACACACCACCGCTCAGCACGAGCCGTTCGGGAGGCCGCTCGATGTGCAGGATGCCGCGCCCCGCCGTCATCCACTGGATGTCGCCGGGCGATAGGGCGCCGCCGCCGCCAACAGAGTCTGCGTGCTCGAACGCCCCCTCGAGGAGGTAGGTCACCGTCTCAAAGCCGCGGTGTGGGTGCCACGGGGTGCCTTTTGGCTCACCAGGTCCGTAGTCGACCCGACCCATCTCGTCGAGGTGGATGAACGGATCGAGCTCTTCGAGCGGCACGCCACCGAACGCTCGCTTCACCGGGAAGCCCTCCCCCTCGAATCCGTGAGGCGCCGTCGTGCGGCGCACCACCGGACGCAGAGGACGCTCCGCGGGAGCCAGAACTGCTGCGTGAGCGAAGTCCCCCACGTGCACCTCCTTTATGGTTGCACATGCAATTATAGACGCGTGCCGTCACCGAGGGAGCCGAGCGCCGCGCGCAACGCCAGCACGTAGTCGAGGCGCGGACCTCCCCCATCGCCGGGAACTTCGAGCACCGCATCCGCTTCGGTTCGCCCAACTTCGCTCATGAGCGCTACGATGGCCGCCTGGCCAATCTCGCCGTGACCGACGTTGGCGTGATGATCGCGACGAGAGCCACAGGGGCTCGCGGAGTCGTTCACGTGCCACAGCGCTAGGAGAGGACCGAGCTCGTCGATCTCACGGACGAGCTCGGTCCGTGCTCGATCGTCTCGAAGGTCGATACCTGCCGCGAAGAGGTGTTGGGTATCGATGCAGACACCGAGGCGCTCATCTCGCACCTCGTCGACGATCGCCCCAAGGTCGCGGGGCCGCTGCCCAAACAGAGCACTCGCTGAGTTCTCGAGGATGAGCGGGACCGCGACATGACTCCTCGCGAGCACCCGCCGGATAGTTGCTACGAGCGCCACACGAGCGCTCGTTGGATCGGCTCCTCGCTGAGCCCCGACGTGGACCACAACCCCGGCAGCCCCGAGTGCGCTCGCGGCCTCGAGGGTCGCCCCAAGCAGCGCCTCAGACCGACGACGTAGGGCGTCATCCGAGGTGGCAAGGTTGATGAGGTACGAGGCGTGCACGACGAGCGCCTCGACCCCGCTCGCTCGGCGCATCGCCGCGAGCTCCTCGGGCCCAGGCGGCGTGGGAGGCTCGAAGCGCCACGTTCTCGGCGATCCCACGAAGCACTGCAAGACGCTGGCGGCGACCTCACGAGCTCGCACGAACACCCGCGAGATCCCACCTGCCGCTGAGACGTGGGCGCCCACCCGCATGCGCCAAGGCTACTCCCGAGTCCTCAGCGCTGTGCCGCTAGGATGCTGGGCGCACACGAGCCCGGGCTGGACCGCAAAGAGGGGTTGGACGCCGATGGCCTCAAAGATCGAAGTGGAGCTCACGAGTCATGATGCGGAGCGTGACGAGTGGACGTGGCGAGCTGCGGGCGCTCGGCAGCCGCGTGGCATCGTTCCGGCCGCCCTCGTGTGGGACGGAGCGCGTGTGGGCGACGTCGCCCGAGCTGAGATTCAGCGTCGACTCGACGGCATCGAGGTGGTGAGCCTCACGCCGCCGCCGCAACCCGAGACCCGCGGTGAGCGTATCGAGGTCCGTGGTCGTGCGGCCGACGAGCCGGCGATCACCGTGCGGACGCTCAGACGCGAGCGTCCCCGTCGTCGCCCATCGGGCGCCGCGGCTGGCAGCGAGCACCGATCGCAGGCACCCTCCCACGGCACACCTCGACGCGAGGAGCGCCCGTCACGCGCGCGTCGGCAGCCCTCGCCGGCTCCCGCTCCTCAGGAGCAAGTGCCGAGGCTCCGCCCTCGCGACACGCACCGACGGGCCTTTCTCGACAGCGTCATCCCCGAGCACCGCCCGATCGCTGAGGCGCTGCTCCGTGGAGGCCTACCGGCAGTCCGCGCGGCGATCGCTCGCGACCGCGAGGAGGCGCTCGCCCAAGGTCGACCGGCCGCCCCCGAAGAGGCGACGCTCAAGATCGCCGAAGACCTGCTCCCCCGTGCGCGGGTCGCCCTCTGGCTCGATCGAGCCGAGGCCGCGCTGCCGATCGCTGATACGGTCGCGCTTCGGGACCTGCGTAGCGTCGTCGCGTCGGTTGACCCCGCCTCGCGCGACGCCCGTGTGCTCGAGTACGCGACGACGCTCCGTGGCGTCCTCGAGCGACGGGTAGCGCTCGAGCTCGAGCGGTGGTTGACCGACCTGCGCGACGCGCTGGCTGGCGGGCGCACGGTCCGGGCGCTGCGGCTCAGCGCCCGACTCCCAGACCCCTCTGCCAAGCTCCCAGAAGAGCTCCAGCACCAGCTCGTCGAGGTTGTCAACCGCGAGCTCGTCGAAGACACCCCGCCGGAGCGCTGGATGGTACTCATCGACGCCATCGCGAACTCACCGATTCGGCGCCTCGTCGCCGTCACAGGCTTCCCCCGCGGAGCCTCGCCCGAGCTCGACGAGCTCGCGAGAGAGTACGCAGGGCGAATCCCGTCGCTCGGCTCCGTCCTCGGCGTCGCGATGGCGGCGCCGCCCAAGCCAGACGTTCGCGCCAAGGTGCCCCAAGCATCTCGCCGGCCGCGCTCACGTGGAGCCCACGAAGCCCCGGGCACGGCGTCGCAGGGCGACGCGTCGCGCTCGGTGGCGCCCACCCACCTCAGCGCCGAAGCGAGTGATGGCGAGGTCGTGCTCAGCGACGCTCCTGCGGACGACGCGGGGGTGACTCTCACGGCTGAGCCGTCCGCCGACCAGTGACGCGACGTGCAGACGGTGTTCGTCGCCACGGAGTTGCGCCCCTCGGCCGCGTGGCGGATCGACGCCGAGCTGGATGGGGTTTCCGTCGGCGTAGCCATCGTCGAGCTCACCGGGGAGCAAGCCGTCCTGCGCTGCGTCGTCACCGAGAGGGGCTTCGAGCAGCTCGGCATCGCCGGCGAGCTCGTCGAGGTTGCCGCCGCCCTCGCGGCTCGTCAGCACGCGACGACGCTGAGTGCCTCGTGTAGCCCGGGCGACCGTGCCACCAAAGCGATGCTCGAAGGCGCCGGCTTTCGGACTGTCGAGCTCCGGCTCGCTCGTACACTCAAGCAGCAATGCCAGGCGCCACCAGCGAGTTCGTCCGCCAGGGAGCCTCGGCGCTCGCAGTAGCAGCACCTGGCGTGCTCCTCGTGAGGCGAGGTGGCAGAGCGGCCCACGACCTCTGGGCTCCCCCCGGAGGTCACGTGGAGCTCCACGAGAGCGTCGTCGAGGCTGCTCTCCGCGAGCTGTTCGAGGAGACCGGAATCGCCGCAGTCCCAGTTCGCATCCTGCAGGTCCAAGAGCTCGCAACCAGGACCGACGCCTACGCGATCACGACCGTGCTCGTAAGCCCGCGTTGGCTCGAGCCACGGCCCGCGTCTGACGCGACAGATGCTCGGTGGATCTCCCCGTCGCACGTTCCGCGGCTCAGCCTCGCTCCGGGTGTCGAAACCCTGCTTCGCCGTCTCCGGCTCTACGGCGGGCCGATTCCCGCCGACCAGACGTCTTCCTAGGACGGCGACCCTTCATCCGCAGAGCTGCGTCCTCGCTCCTCGCGAATCTTTGCGATCCGGGCAAGCACCGTACGACGACGCCGGTGCTCAAGCTCAAAGAGCTCCACAGCGTGCAGGTCGTCGTCGCTCAAGCTGTCGAGGCGCTCGATCACCTCGGCTGCTGAGAGCGTCGCGTAGGCCTCGATGCCTCCCACCACGCCCCCATCAGAGCCGCCGTCGTCGTGCGCGGAGCTCGCCGTGGTAGCGTCACGAGCGGACGCCGACGCGCTCTGGGCTGACTCATCATGCACCTTGGCCCGGCCCGTCGCTTCGAAGACGCTCCGCGCGACGCCGGCTCCCACCTGCTGAGCGACGTCGCGAAGCGCCGAGAGCCTCTCTGACACGTCGCTCAGGCGTTCCTCGACGCCGCGGAGCTGCTCCCCGTAGCGTGATCGCACGACCCCAACCGCCATCTGCGAGACGAACTGCGCCGTCTGCACCGGACCACGCAAGACTCGACGGCCCTCCTCCGCTGCGTGGGGGATCGCCCGCGCGACCGCAGCCGCGAGTCCGACCGGTGTGTACACGAAGCGATCCAGCACCTCGTCGACTAGCTGTCGCCGTTGCTCCGTCATCGCCCGCCTCCTTCGCCTTCTCCCCTACACAGCGTACGACCCACGGCTGCGCTAGACGCAGTCGCGGCACAGCATCTTGTCGGGGTCCGCGAGCTGCGACATGCTCTTGACGAGGAAGCACGACTGGCACACGAACTCGCCCGGTTGACGCGGTCGCACAGGAGCAATGCCGTCCGGGTTGTCCTCGTCGGACTCGGACTCCGTCTCGTCACCGATGTCGCCGCCGACGAATCGCTCGCGCAAGATCTCATCGAGTGCTGACTCGACCTCGTCGTCAACCTCGAGGTCGTCGTCGTCATCGCCGCCGACAGCCTCGACCTCCTCGTCGCCCCCCTCGACGAGGTCATCCTCGATCACCTCGTCGTCGCTGAGGTCATCCCCCTCGAGACCGTCGAGCTCCTCGACCTCAAGCCCCTCGACCTCAATCTCTTCGTCGAGGTCCTCGAGCTCCTCCTCAACGTCCTCGATGTCTGGGAGCTCATCGTCGAGCTCGAGCTCTTCGTCGACGTCGTCGAACTCCTCCGACTCCGGTTCGTTGTCTGGCTGTTCGCGCTTGCGACGCGGCATCTGTGTCTGTGTCCTCCTCGCACCGAGCCTTTCGTAGACTCGGCTAGCTCAACCGATCAGGGCAGCTGATCCTTCCCACGGACCTGGGAGCGGGCCTCGTAGCGCCGCTCAGCCTCGAGGCGGCCCACAGTGTAGCCACCTGCGTCGACGAAGCTCATGGCGTCGGCGATGCGACGGTGACCGACCTCCCCCACGGCGCGCCAGAGTGCGAGTGCTACCTGTCGGTACGTCGGGTGTCCTTGAGGCTGGGAGCGCAGCTCGAGCAGGTGCATGAGCTCACGCGCGTTGACGACGAGTCCGAAGCGCACCTGCGTCGCGAACGGCAGGAGCAGGCGAGCCACCCCGGCGCCGGCGAGCTCGCGAACCTCCTCCACGAGTCTGCCGAGATCCTCGAGGTGTCGAGCGACGAACGGCCAGAGCCCTGCCTCCTCAACCAACGGTGCGACGCTGAAGCCGAGCCCTGGTGCGATCGGTGGTTCGATCAACGTGAGCAGCCGGTGACGAGCGAGATCTCGGTAGGCGCCGACGTCACACTCGACCTCAACGTGGTAGGTAGCCGCCTCGAGCGCGCGACCCGGCAGGTGTCGACGATTGCTGCGCTCGCCGACGTAGCTGTGAAAGAGCGCATCGAGCGCCGCGGGACCGCTGCGATCGAGCATCGCCCGTGCCACGTCCAACGTTGGAGCGTCGCCGCGTTCGACGAGGATCCAGGCTCCCACCACCGCCTCTGCGTCGGGATCCCACCGTCTCAGCCGAACGCGAGGCTCGGCGAGCGTGACGTTCCATGACCAGGGAGGCTCGGCGTGCGCTCGCGTCTTACCGAGGTACGCCACCATGGCGCCTCCTCGATCCGGGCGATCCATTCGCTGGGTCAGCCCTGGCACGAGCTCGTGCAGCACCCGAGCGAGCTGCTCGGCGACGTCGTGAGCTCCCGGCGTCGTGTCGGCGCGCAGCCGCCAGACGAGGCGCTCAGCCGCTTGAGCCGAGGCGACCACGCCGACATTGGTCAAGACGCCGAGGGGGAGCAGACCCCGAGCGGCGTCGAGTGCGGCCGCGCGCTGAGCTCGACGCAGTGCCTCTTCCTCACCGCCGTCGCGCGAGGCGAGGAGTGACAACGTCGCCGAGCGGACGGCATCGTAGGCCTGGAAGCTGCGCTCGACCGCATCGTCGTAGAGGTGGCGCGTCGTGGGGCTGAGACCTTCAGGCACGTACATCGGCCAGGTCCCGTCTCGCCGACGTCCAAGGAGCACGTACCTCGTCGACTGCTCGAGGTACGAGGCCAGGCGTCCTCGCTCAATGCGTCGGGCGAGCAGCGCCGGCACCTGTTCGATCGCGACGTGGACGACGCCGAGCTGCGCCACCGAGTCGTCGCCGTACTCGCCGATCACGCGGTCCAACAGCGCCCGTGTCCGCGCCTGCTCCGATGACGGTCTGGCCGGCCCGAGGTCCCCGACAAACTCCTCGAGCAGCGTTCGTCGAAGGGAGCGGGCGCTGCGGGAGTAGCGGGCGAACAGCGCAGCGGCGACCTCCACATCGAGGTTGCGCAACCCAAAGACCTGGGCATCGACGTCGGTCACGTACGGGGCGAGCATCACACGCTCGCGAGGGTCGAACTGCTCGGGTAGGTAGCTCTTCACGCGCGACGAGCCTACGCGGCGCGCTAGGGGGCCTCGA
Organism: Actinomycetota bacterium; assembly: GCA_004366215.1. Taxonomy (GTDB): domain Bacteria; phylum Actinomycetota; class Acidimicrobiia; order Acidimicrobiales; family Acidimicrobiaceae; genus Acidimicrobium. The sequence goes on from SIRY01000153.1 coordinate 7,586, forward strand.
GCACGCGCGAGGGCGCCTCGCTTCGCTCAGGCCTGACCTCGGACGACAGCGCTACGATGCCACGGACAACCGCACGCTCGGCGTCGCGAGCGAGCTGCGACAGCGGTGTCTCGTCCCACGCCGCTGACACCTGGCGTAAGACGTCCGCGACCTGCTTGGCGGAGCGAACGAAGTCCCCTGGGGCCATCTCGTCGAGGTCGAGCACGGACTCGAGCGATGCCCCCTTTGCCCAGCGCCACACGGCGCGAGCCAACCCAGGTTGGACACCCCGAGACGGCGGAAGTCCGGCCGACGCCTCGGTTGCCCACTGCTCCGCCAGGAGGTCGCCCGCGAGGCGGTAGAGGGCCTCCATCGCCGCACTGTGCGGCCAGGGACCCGAGTGCGGGGAGTTCGGCCGGGGTTCGTAGACGAACCACGACGCGACTGCGGCCAACTCCGCCGCGTCGAGTGCGCTGAGGTCCGCGCGTTCGAAGAATCGAACCACTGCAAGGTCGGTCTCGACGTACACCTGGGAGAGCCGCTCGCCACACGGCGTCAGCGTCCAGTCGGCGACACACTCGAATCGCTCCAGGACCGCCACGACTCGCTCGAGCTGGCTAGAGAGCCGCTGCGCCGAGCGGCGATGGCTGTCCGCGCCGTCACGGCCGCGGCGTCCGGGCGACTGCAGGAACGCGAAGGACGGCTCTACGGCCTCGCTGGTGCGCTGGCGACGGAGACGAGCGAGCGCGAGCTCGAGGCCTCGATCCCGAGATCCATGGAGCATCCGTAGGCCGACCTTCCCTCGCGGACGCATCGACGGAACGTGACCCTCGTGCAGCCGGTAGCGCTGGCCACTCATCGAGACGGCGTGGATCCGAAGGCCGCCGCTGCGGCGGTGGGCGACTCGCTG
>SIRY01000154.1 GCA_004366215.1 Actinomycetota bacterium
CGCGGCGGACGCGCCCGCGCGGACCCATGCCAAAGGCGTAGACCCCGTTCGGGACGGACCCGGCCATGTTGGCGCACTGGGCTGAGACCAGCGCGAGGGGGTGGACGCCCGTCACGTAGCCGACGACCGTGCCCAGCTGGAGCGGAGGTCCGGCGATCGGATGGCAGTGCGGGGCGAGCCCTGGATACTGCAACCGGGACCACTGGACCTCACGAAAAGCCGCCTCCGCACTGCGGTCAGCGGCAGTGAGGGCGGTCTGAGCCTGACGCGGCGGGACTGGCGAGGGGCGAGCAGCGAGCGCTTGAGTCGTCTGGCCACACGCGCCAAGGAGGACTGCGGCCCCCAGCGCGACGCTCCCTCGGGGCACCCGGCACCGACTCATCGGTGTGTAGACTAGCCACGTCCGCCAGCCAGCTCGGTGAGTCAAGCTCAGCCCGAGCTCGGTCGACAAGGCATCGCGTGTGTTCTCGTGCTTCCACGGAATGCTTGGGTAGTGTTGGAGAAGTGTGGCGGTGACGAACGCAAGGTCCGAAGCCGGGCGGCGAGCGGGGCATGATGTGGTGGCGGGCTGGCGCATCGCAGAGTTTCTCGCAGCGCAAACTCACCTTCGACCAGCGAGTCGCCGTCGCTACGAGGTCGTGCTCACCAACATCGCGTCGCGGGCGCGACGGGTTGGGGTAGGCTCACCGGACGAGCTGTCTGGACCAGCGTTGCGCCGAGTCTTGACGGCCCCTCCGGGTGCGTCGATGAGCGCCGCCACACGAGACCTCGAGCGCACGGTGCTACGCCGCTACCTCGAGTGGGACGGGCGACCTCGCGCTCGAGAGGCAGCTGCCGTGCTCGCCGGCTCGGCGAGGAGGCGCCCTCGAGCGCTGCCTCGCAGCGTCGATGAGGCGGGGCTCGTCCGCGCACTCGACCGGGTCGCGACGGTTGCCGACGCTCGTGTCGTAGCGATTCTCGAGCTCGCGTACGCGACCGGGTTGCGCGCGAGCGAGCTCTGTGCGCTCGACCGGAGCGACGTCGAGCCCGGAATGCGATGGCTCGTCGTCCGGCAGGGCAAAGGCGCGACGACTCGTCGGGTTCCGATCGGCGACGTCGCGCGTGCAGCGCTGCGTCGATACCTCGCGACCCGGGGTGACGACGCAGCGGCGCTGCTGCTGGGTGTGCGCGGTGCTCGGCTCTCTCCACGGGGACTCCAGCGCGTGACACGTCGATACCTCGACGTTCACCCGCACCAGCTGCGCCACGCGTTTGCGACGCACCTCCTCGACCATGGCGCGGACGTCCGGTCGATCCAGGAGCTGCTCGGACATGCGCGGCTCGCGACGACCGAGATCTACACCCACGTCTCGCGCGAGACCCTCCAGCGCGTGTACGCGGCAACCCATCCTCGGGCACGACGAGGTGGCGAGCCGTGACCGAGGGTAGCGACCGCCTCAGCGCGCTGTGGCGGCAGTTCAAGAGCGATGGGGACGTCGAGGCGCGCAACCAGCTCCTTGAGCACTACGCGTCGCTCGTGCGCTTCGTGGCCTCACGTGTCGCGGTGGGCTTGCCCGCCAGCGTCGATCCGAACGATCTCGCAAGCTACGGCACCTTCGGGCTCATGGATGCGCTCGAGAAGTTCGAGCTCGACCGCGGCGTGAAGTTCGAGACCTACGCGATCGCCCGCATCAAGGGTGCCATCATCGACGAGTTGCGCGCGATCGACTGGGTGCCGCGGTCGGTACGTACCAAGGCCAAAGCGGTGGAGCAGGCCTACGCGTCGCTCGAGGCTCGTCTGCACCGCCCGCCGACGGACGCAGAGGTGGCTGCCGAGCTCGGCATCAGCGAGGAGGAGCTGCTCGACGTCTACTCGAAGATCTCGTTCCTCGGGATGGTCGGGCTCGACGAGGTTGTCCGTGGGAGCGACCGCGACGAAGGGGGCATGACCCTCGGCGACACACTGGCCGACCGTCGCCAGTCCGCGGGGGGCGCCTTCGAGGACCAAGAGCGGCGGCGTCTGCTCGCAGACGCAATCAATCAGCTCGCAGATCGCGAGAAGACGGTGCTCGTGCTCTACTACTACGAGGGGTTTACGTTGGCTGAGAGTGGCCGGATCCTCGGGGTGACAGAGAGCCGCGTGTGCCAGATCCACTCGAAGGCAGTGCTCGCGCTGCGGGGCAAGCTCGGTGACGCGATCGGCTAGCAGCGGGCTCGGCGGCGCCTAAGCTGCCCGCTTGCAGATGGAGTGAGAGGCGTCCGGACGTTCGAACCCACGGTCGGCTGCGCGCTGCGGTCGCAAGGAACGTCCGTCGGACAACCGTTGGGAGGTCGTAACGTGGTTGAGCGTCCGCTTGTGACGATGTCGCAGCTCCTCGAGGCTGGTGTGCACTTTGGCCACCAGACGCGGCGGTGGAACCCGAAGATGCGGGAGCACATCTACGCGCGTCGAGGTGGCATCCACCTCATCGACCTACGGCACACGCTCGAGGGCATCGATCGCTCCGCCCCATCCGTTCGGGAGCTCACGGCGCGGGGCGAAACGGTTCTGTTCGTCGGCACGAAGAAGCAGGCCCAAGACGCTATCACGCAGTACGGCCGCCTCGCGGGGGTCCCCTACGTGAGCCACCGATGGCTCGGTGGTATGCTCACGAACTTCGACACCATCGCTCGGCGCGTCGCCAAGATGGGTGAGTACGAGCGCATGCGCGACCAGGGTGACTTCGACGCCATGCCGAAGAAGGAGGCCCTCATGGTCTCCCGCGAGCTCGAGAAGCTCGAGCGGAACCTAGCCGGCATCCGCGACATGGCCAAGCTCCCCGACGCCGTGTTCATCATCGACACGAAGAAGGAGCACATCGCCGTCACCGAGGCCAACAAGCTCGGCCTGCCGATCGTCGCCGTGGTCGACACCAACTGCGACCCCGACCTCGTCCAGTACGTC
>SIRY01000155.1 GCA_004366215.1 Actinomycetota bacterium
GTGAGCGGGTCTGGCGCTTGAGCGTTCATGGGTCGCCGCGCACATCTCGCGCACGCGACACGTTCGAGCGCGGGCGATCGCGACGTCGTCTGTGGCTAGTGCCCTGGCGCGCAGCAGGTCGCGTGGCACAGCGGCGGCTCACCCGGCAGCAACGACGCTAGCGGCACGTCAGCGAGCCACGCCTCAGCGAAGTCTGCGACGATCGATGGTATCGGACCGTGCTCACCGAGCGTCTCGAGCCGCCAGAACCGAGCGCCGACGCGCTCGGCACGCTCCCGAGCGAGGATGTCGAGGTCGTAGCGGACCTCTTGGTGATCTGAGAGGAAGCCGATGGGGACGCACACGACGTCGTCGAGGTCGCGCTCCTGCGCCGTCGCCTCGATGAGGTCGCCGACGTCGGGCTCGAGCCACGGCGTCCGAGGGTCGCCGGAGCGGCTCTGGTAGGCCTGGACGACCGTGAGGCCGGCTGGGTGTGCAGCTTCGGCCAGCGCCTGGCGAACGATGGCGAGCTGGCGCTCGTAGTGCCCGGCGGCTGCCATCGCAGTCGGGATGGAGTGCGCCGTCGCAACGACGAGGGTGCGCGCAGGGTCGAGGGGGTGGGCCTCGAGGAAGTCGCGCAAGATCGCGGCTTGACCAGCGAGGAATGTCGGGTGCGCTGCGAAGGGTGGGATCTTCGTCCAGCGAAACCGAGGAGCGGTCCGCTCGACGTCCTCTCGGTACTGCCGGCAGCTCGAGTACGAGCCGTAGGCGGAAGTGGCGAAGACGAGGACGTCGCTGACGCCGCTCGCCTCGAGCGCGCGGACGGCGTCCTCGACGAACGGCTTCCAGTTGCGGTTGCCAAAGACGATGGGCAGGTCGATGCCGCGCGCGCCGAAGAGGGCGCGGGTGCGCTCGATGAGGGCGAGGTTCTGTGCCGTCAGCGGGCTCGATCCCCCGGTCGCGAGGTACTGGTCGTGCACGACTGCGAGCCGCTCGCGGGGGACGTGACGACCAGCGACGACCCGCTCGAGGAAGGGCCAGATGTCCTCAGCGGTCTCTGGTGCACCGAACGAGAGCCAGAGCAGGGCGCGGGAGGCGTGCGCCATTAGGCAGGCTTGTGGACCTTGTTCGCACGGAGGCACGAGGTGCACACGCGGAGGCGTCGCACCGTCGACCCCTCGAGGACCCGAACGCGCTGGATGTTCGGCATGAAGCGTCGCTTCGTTCGCCGATGCGAGTGCGACAGACGCATCCCCACCTGGGGTCGCTTTCCGCAGAGCTCGCAGACGTTGGCCATCGTGTCCCTCTCTCAGTCGTTCACCCTCGCCCGTTCACCATCGCTGCTACGCGTGGGCGAGCCCACCGGCAAGGTGCCCGCCGTCAGCCAGAAGACAGGCGTCTTTCGAGGCTAGCATGCATGTGGTGGCACATCGGCAGGAGGAGTGTGCGCGCATTGCGCAGGCCATCTCGTCGGCGCTGAGGTCTCTCGCCGCCGTTCGTGAAGCGGTCGATCGGCTGAACGTCTTTCCTGTGCCTGACGGCGACACCGGTTCGAACATGGTCCGAACCCTCGAGGGGATGGCGCGGACCCTCGAGGAGTTCGAAGCCCGTGGGGATGGAGGCGACTGCGGCACGGTGGCGGCGCGAGGGGCGTTGCTGGCCGCTCGTGGCAACTCCGGGGTCATCCTCGCCCAGATCCTCGGCGCCCTCGTGCGCTCCCTCAGCGACGAGGGGGTGAGTGCGGCGTCGTGGATGCGCGGACTCCGAGCTGCGGCTGCAGGGGCGCGCAGCGCGGTGCTCTCGCCGAAGCCGGGAACGATGCTGAGCGTGATCGAGGCCGCCTCGTGTGCGGCCGATCCGGCGGAGGCGATCGCTGCAGCTCGCAGGGCAGAGGAGCGCACGCCGACGCAGCTCGCCGTCCTCGCTCAAGCGGGCGTCGTCGACTCAGGAGGTGCGGGCCTCGTCGTCGTGTTGGAGGCGATGAGTGCTGCGCTCGGGTTCGGGACACCCGTTGGGCCGTACCCCTGGCTTGAGGCGGCCCCCCTGCCGCTCGCCTCGGTTGCTGATCTGTCGAGCTCGGAGCTCGAGGACGCCGGTGGTGGCGAGGACCTGCGCTTTGAGGTGATGTTCTCCCTCGAGGCCCCGGAGCGCCAGGTCGAGGCGCTCCGGGTCGTCTGGGCAGGGCTTGGCGACTCGATCGTCGTCGTGGGCGACGGCTCGGTCTGGCGGTGCCACGTCCACACCAACGAGCTCGCCGCTGCGATCCAGGCGGGCATCGACGCGGGCCGCGTACGCGACCTATCCGTGAGCGACCTCAGCGAACAGGTCGAGGAGGTCGCCTGGGTCCAGGCTGCGCCCCGCGCTCCGCTCGCGAACCCCCCTCAGACCGCGGTGGTCGCGGTGGGGCTCGGCGAGGGCATCGCTCGACTCTTTCGGAGCTTTGGCGTCGCAGCCATCGTCGCAGGAGGCCAGGGTTCCAACCCATCCATCGGCGAGCTGTCGGACGCCGTGCTGAGCACCCGGTCGAAGCGAGTGATCGTCCTGCCGAACAACGCGAACATCTTGGCGACCGCGAAGGCGATGCTGAGCGTCGTCGACGCCGAGGTGAGCGTGATACCAACCGTGCACGTCGTCCAAGGCTTCGCTGCACTGATGGCTTACGATCCGGAGTCCTCACTCGAGGAGAACGAGGCTCGCATGGCCGAGGCCGCTCGGCGCGTCCGCTGGGGCGAGGTGACCCGAGCCCTCCGCGACGGCACGACGAACGCAGCGCAGTTCCACGCTGGCGACGCCATCGGAATCGCACAAGATGGCATCGTCGCGAGCGGCACGACGCCAGAGAGCGCGCTCGAGGCCCTCTGTGAGTACCTGCTCGGTGCCGACGGCGAGATTCTGACCGTCCTCGTCGGCGACCAGGCGGACCGCTCCGCGGCGGTGGAGTGCCTCGAGCGAGTGCAGGCTCGTCACGAGGGCCTCGAGGTTGAGGTGCTCGACGGAGGCCAGCCACTGTATCCCTACCTCGTCGGGGTGGAATGAGCGGCGCCGGACTCGACGACCTCGCGAGGACGCCGCTCGAGCTCGTGCCCGGACTGACGCCGAAGGTTCGCAGAGGCTTGCACGCGCTCGGCATCGAGAACGCCTTCGACCTGCTGACGTACTACCCGCGCCGCTACGTCGACCGCACTCGCCGGGTCGCGGTGGCCGAGGCCGTGCCAGGCGAGGAGGTCGTCCTCATCGGCACCATCGAACAGGTGCGGGCCGTCCCGACCCGCCACCGGTCGGTCTCGATGGTCGAGGCGCAGCTCGTCGACCGCTCGGGGTCGATGCTGCTGCGCTTCTTCCGTCAGCCCTGGCGTACGAAGCAGCTCACTCGCCTCCCGGGCGAGGTCGCGGTCTTTGGCCGCGTAGAGCTCTTCCGTCGTCGGCGCGTCATGACGAATCCCCTCGTCGACCCCATCGGTACGAGAGTTGGCCAGATCGTTCCCCTCTACCCGATGCGCGACGGTGCGGGCGTGGACTCTGAGGCGGTGCAGCAGGCGGTGCGCTCGGTGCTCGCGTACGCGTCGCCCGTCGCTGAGACCGTCCCCCGAGCGGTGCGAGAGGACCTCGACCTCCTCGGTCGCGAGGAAGCGCTTCGCGAGATCCACGAGCCCCGCTCGCACGAGCTGCGTCAGCGCGCGCGCCGTCGCATCGCGTTCGACGAGCTGTTTCGCATCCAGGTACTCCTTGGACTCGTGCGGCGAGAGCGCGACGCCCGCCAGCGCGGGATCGTCCACGACGTCGCACCGTTTGGTCCTGGGTCTGGTCGTCGTGTCCGAGACCTCCTCGAGCGGCTGCCCTTCCCGCTCACCGGGGCACAAGAACGTGTGCTTCGCGAGATCGCGGAGGACATGCACGCGACTCGGCCGATGCACCGACTCCTCCAAGGTGACGTCGGCGCGGGCAAGACGCTCGTCGCGTTGGTCGCAGCCCTGTTCGCCGTCCAAGGCGGCCACCAAGCCGCGTTCCTCGCTCCGACCGAAGTCCTCGCCGAGCAACACTACCGCTCGATCCTCGGCGTCCTTGGCTCTGCGCGAGAGAGCTACCTCCGTACCCCGAGCTTGTTCGCCGACGGCGAGCGACCGCTCGAAGTCGCGCTGCTCACCGGCGCGGTCGCACCTCGTCGGCGAGCGATCGTGCTCGAGCGACTGCGCCACGGTTCCATCGACCTCGTCGTCGGGACCCACGCGCTCCTGAGCGAGGGCGTGGAGCTCCCCTCACTCGGGCTCGTCGTCGTGGACGAGCAGCACCGCTTCGGGGTCGAGCAGCGGTCGCTGCTGCGGGATCGGCACGCCGCGCGAGCAGGGAGCGTCGCTGACACCCTCGTCATGACCGCGACGCCGATACCGCGGACCGCAGCGATGACCGTCTACGGTGACCTTGACCTGTCGGTCATCGACGAGTTGCCTCCGGGGCGGACGCCGATCCGCACGACCTGGCTGCGCGACCGCGATCGATTCTGGGAGGCCTTCGACTACGTGCGGCGTGAAGTCGAGCAGGGACGCCAGGCCTACGTCGTGTGCTCCCTCGTCGAGGAGAGCGAGCGACTCGCGGCGCGCGCGGCTGAGCAAGAGTTCGAGCGGCTCTCGACCGGCGAGCTCAAGGGGCTCCGCCTCGGCCTCGTCCACGGTCGTCTGTCGTCGCGCGAGAAGGACCGTGTCATGGCTGGGTTCCGAGGCGGACTCATCGACGTCCTCGTCTCGACCACCGTGGTCGAGGTCGGGGTGGATGTGACCAACGCCACGGTCATCGTGATCGAGGACGCTGACCGCTTTGGCATCGCGCAGCTCCACCAGCTTCGCGGGCGCGTCGGCAGAGGCCCGTTCCCCTCACGGTGCTTCCTGCTCGCCGAGACCGACCAACCCCAGACCGTCGAGCGGCTGAGCGCGCTCGAGCGCACGACCGACGGGTTCGCGCTCGCTGAGGTGGACCTCGTCTTGCGAGGGGAGGGTACGGTGCTCGGCTCACGTCAGTCGGGTCGCAGCGACCTCAAGCTCGCCTCCGTGGTGCGAGACCGCGACCTCGTCGAAGCTGCGCGGCGACACGCCGAGGCGCTGCTGTCGGTTGACCCAGGGCTGTGCGCGCATCCGCGCCTCGCGCGGGAGCTCGCGCTCGTCGCGGAGCCTGATCAGCTCGCCTACCTCCTTCGGAGCTAGGGTGCTGCGCATCGTCGGCGGGGTCCTCAAGGGGCAGGTGGTGAGCGTCCGGGTGCCGTCGTCGACGAGGCCGACGACCGGACTCGTCCGCGAAGCGATCTTCAGCGTGCTCGAGCGCCGTGGCCTCGTGCGCGACGCGACGTTCGTCGACCTCTTCGCGGGCACGGGTGCGATGGGCTTTGAGGCGGTCTCGCGTGGCGCGGCGAGGGTCATCTGGGTCGACGTCGATCGCCGCCTGGCCCAGCAGGTGCGCCAGGCAGCCACGCGACTCGGCGTCGCTACCAAGGTGAGGGTGGTGCGGAGCTCGGTAACTCGGTTTCTCGCTCGAGAGGGGGCGCAGTTGACGCCAGACGTCGTCGTGCTCGACCCGCCCTACGGCTACGACCGCTTCAGGACGATCGGCGACCAGCTGCCTCAGTGCCAGCTCGTCGTCGTCGAGGCGAGCGCGCCGGTCGAGCTCGGTGAGCGCTGGCGCAGCGAGCAGTGGCGACGCTATGGTGATACGCACGTCGGGCTCTTTGAACCGGCGTCGTGAGCGACGCGAGGAGCGGCGTCTGGCGCGGGAGGCGAAGTGAGGCGCGCGTTGTTTCCGGGATCGTTCGATCCCTTCCACAACGGCCACCGTGAAGTCGTGGAGCGGGCGAGCGCGCTCTTCGACGAAGTCGTGGTGGCTGCGATGCGCAACCCGCAGAAGGCGGCGCCCCTGTTCTCGCTCCCAGAACGGCTCAACCTGATCCTCGCAGCGGTGAGCGACCTGTCGAACGTGCGGGTGGTCGCGCTCTCGAGCCTCGTCGTCGACCTCGCGCGAGAGATCGGAGCGACCGTCATCGTGCGCGGCTTGCGCGCCGTGAGCGACTTTGAGATCGAGCTGCAGATGGCTCAGATGAACCGGACGCTCTCGGGCGTCGACACCCTCTTCGTGCCGACGTCGTCGGAGCACTCCTTCCTCTCGTCGAAGCTCATCCGTGAGGTGGCTGCGTACGGGGGCGACGTGAGCCCGTTCGTCCCTGCGGTGGTGGCGACGGCTCTCGACGGACGTCTTGGAGTTCGCTGACCATGGGCGAGGCCCCGCGGCGAGAGGCGGATGCCCTTGGGCTCCTCGACGAGCTGCGCCAGCGGATCGCTGAGGCGCGCAGCGTCCCGTTGTCGACCTCGGTGATCGTCGCCCGTGACGAGGTGCTCGAGCTCCTCGACGACGTCATCGAGGCGTTGCCGAGCGAGCTCGCCGAGGCTCGCTGGCTGCTACGTGAACGCGAGCAGTTCCTCGCGCGGGCGACGCTCGAGGCGGACGCCATCCTCGAGGCTGCGCGCAAGCAGGCGGAGGCGCTCGTGGCACAGACGGAGATCGTGCGAGCCGCCGAGCACGAGGCGGCTCGGATCGTGCTCGACGCAAAAGAGCGCGCCTCGAAGCTGCAGATGCAGACGGAAGACTTCATCGATCGGCGGCTCGCCGAGGTGGAGATCGTCCTCGAGGAGCTCCTTGCGACCGCGAGGCGTGGTCGCGCTCGCCTGCAGGGCGCTGTGCAGGGACCGCGGGGTCAACTCGACCCCAGGGAGGAGGACGACGATGCGTGACTTTGAAGTCTCCATTCTGACGTTGCGCCAACGTGGGGTCGGTCTCGAGCGCTTCGCGTTCGCCGCGGCGATGGCGGGGCTTGCCGTGACCTCTTCGCGCGTCGAGGCGGCCGAACCGATCGTCGTCAACGGGGTCGTCGAGGCCGCCGGGGAGGGCATGCTCGTGAGCATCGAGGTCGAGACGCGGTGGCACGGCGAGTGCGTGCGCTGCCTCGACCCGGCCGAAGGCCCTCTGCGTGTGACCGCGCGCGAGCTCTTCCGCGAGGGCCCGACGACCGACGACACCTACGGCTACCACGGCGACGTCTTGGACCTCTCCGAGCTGGTTCACGACCTCGTCATCCTCGAGCTGCCAGTGCTGCCGCTCTGCCGCGTTGACTGCCGCGGCCTGTGCCCGAGCTGCGGCGCTAACCACAACGTCGAGCAGTGCACGTGCGCTCCGCTGAGCGCGAGCGCATTTGCGGTGCTCGACACGCTCGAGTCGGTGCGAGGCGATCACCCTCGCGTGCGCTAGCATGGGTCGCCGGTCGTTGGTGCCGACAGAGCGAGTGTGAGCGATGGCAGTTCCGAAGAAGAAGACCTCGAAGGGGAAGACCCGTGCCCGTCGGGCGTCGGCCTGGCGTCTCGTCGTCGCGGGCGCGTCGAGGTGCCCGAGCTGCGGCGCGCCGAAGCGTTCGCACGCCGTCTGCCCACAGTGCGGCTACTACCGCGGGCGCCCTGCCGTCGAGATGCAGAGGTAGCCAGGGTGGAGCCCATCGCGGTTGACCTGATGGGGACCGATCGGGGCCCGCAGGTCGTCGCGCGCGGCCTCGCCGACGTCGGCGACGTCCCCCTCGTCGCGGTGGGAACAGCCGATGCGCTCGCGTCGCTCCCGAGCGGGATCGAGGGCGTCGAGGCCTCCGAGGTCATCGAGATGACCGACGACCCCGCGAGCGCTCCCCGGCGCAAGCGGGACGCCTCGATGGTCGTCGCGGCGCAGCTCGTCAAGCAAGGTCGAGCCTCAGCGGCGGTGACGTTCGGCAACTCCGGTGCGGCGATGGCGACCGCCTTGCTCAAGCTCGGGCGCATTCGGGGGGTTGCGCGTCCTGCGATTACGGTAGAGCTGCCAGTTCCAGGGGCGACGCCGACGGTCATGCTCGACGCGGGGGCCAACGCGGAGGTCCAAGCAGCGTGGCTGCGCGACTTCGCGCTCATGGGGACGGCCTATGCGCGAGCTCGGCTCGGCATCGACCGGCCGCGGGTTGGCATCTTGTCGATCGGTGAAGAGCCAGGCAAGGGTACGACGCTGGTCCGCGAAGCCTACGAACTGCTCGAGGGCGATCCTCAGGTTCACTTCATCGGCAACGTCGAGGGTCGGGACGTCATGAGCGACCGTGTCGACGTGGTCGTGACGGATGGCTTCACTGGCAACGTGGTCCTCAAGGCGCTCGAGGGAGCCGCGAGCGCCTTCGCGCACGCGGTGCTTGGAGCACTTCGTGCCGGCGGGGATGACGCCGTCGTGAGCCACGCGCTCGAGCGGCTCGTCCCGCTCTGGAACGAGCTGACCCCAGACGCAACCGGAGCAGCGGCGCTGCTCGGCGTCGACGGCTTGTTCCTCATCGGCCACGGTGCCTCCAACGAGCGCGCGGTCGCGAGCGCAGTTCGCTCGGCTCGTCAGCTCGTTCTTGGCGACGTGGTCGCGACGATCCGACGCTACGAGTCGAAGGAGCACGACGGTGTCTGACGCAGAGACGCTCACGCGCGCTGCCATCTACGAAGTCATTCGCAAGCAGCTTGCTGACATTCTCGAGATCGACGTCGAACGCATCTCGGAGAACTCATCGTTCGTCGACGACCTCAACGCTGACTCGCTCGCTCTCATCGAGCTCGTCGAGGCGATCGAGTCGGAGTTCTCTCGCGGGGAGCACACGTTTCGCATCGACGACGAAGACCTTGAAGCTCTTCGGACGCTGCGAGACGCGGTGGACTACGTCGCCGAAGTGCTCGGCGTCACGCGCGAAGCGTGAGCCGCTCTCGCCGGCGCGAGCGCTCGATCCTCGATCTCATCCCCACGTCGATTCGCGACCACCCGGTCGTTCGCCAGGCGCTCGTCCACAAGTCTGCAAGCAAGGACCCTCTCGCCTCCAACGAACGGCTCGAGTTCCTCGGCGACGCCGTGATCGAGCTCGTCGTGTCCGACTACCTCTACCGTCGCTACCCTGAGGTCGACGAGGGTCGCCTCACGCAGGTGCGCTCAGCGCTCGTCTCGCGCCGGTCGCTCGGATCACTCGGGGTTAGCGGCGGGCTTCTCGAGGCGATCACCGTGGGTCAGGCCGACGCGCTCGGGCCCGCCGTCGCTGCCAACGCGGTGGAGGCGGTGGCCGGCGCGGTGTACCTCGCTGGAGGCTTCCAGCTCGCGACCGCGTTCATCCTCGCGGTCCTTGGCCCGTCGCTCGAACGCGTCGACGGTGACCTCGTGCTGGGTGACTACAAGTCCCTGCTCCACCAGGCTCTCGCCAAGCTCCACCACGAGCCACCGCGCTACCGCGTGTCGTGGTCCGGCCCGGACCACGACCGACGTTACCGCGTCGTCGTGCAGCTTCCAGGAGGATTCGAGGCAGAGGGGGAGGGGGCGTCGCGCAAAGAGGCCGAGCAGGAAGCGTGTCGGCTCGCCATCATCGAGGCGAACCGCCGTGCCGAGGCGGCTGGTCTGGCCGTCACCGGGGCTGCTAGCGACGCTCGGCGGCCTCGGCGCCGGGCTGCACGCAGTGCGACGCAGGCGACGGAGTCGACGAGTGCCGGAGGGCGCTGAGGTCGAGCGAGTCCGCCGCGTGCTCGTCGACGTCGTGCGCGAGCGCGAGGTCGTCGAGGTACGTGTGTGCGGTCGGCGCGTCGTTCGCCGCGACGACCCGGAGCGGCTCGATCGCATCGTCGGTCAACGCCTTGGGGCGCTGAGGCGCCTCGGCAAGTTCTTGGTGTTCGAGCTCGATGAGGACGTGCTCGTGGTGCACCTCGGCATGGCGGGCCGCATCGTGCTCGGCCCGACCGCGACGGAAGCGCGTCACCTCCAGCTGCGACTGGAGCTCGATGGGGTGTCGCTCGCGATCGTAGATCCGCGAACCTTCAGCGAGGCGTTCGTCGACCGCCTCGGAGGTGGTGGCGTCCCTACCCGTCTGGCCCACCTCGGCCCAGACGTGCTCGCAGCGCCTGACGCCGCCGCTTGCAGCCTGGTTGAGTGGAGTCGACGAACGCGGCGAGCGATCAAGACGCTGCTGCTCGACCAACGCGTGGTGGCCGGCCTTGGCAACATGTACGCCGACGAGGCCCTCTTTGGCGCGGGCATCCACCCGGCGACGCCGGCGTCGGCGCTCGGCGGTCGAGTCGCTGAGGTCGTCGCGGTCGGCCGCGACGTCCTCGAGCGTGCCGCAGCAGCTGGTGGCACGACCTTTGCTGATCGAGCCTTTCGAGACCCTCTCGGTCGCCCAGGCCGCTTCGGCGAGGCGCTGCGGGTCTACGGTCGAGTGGGGGCTCCCTGTGCGCGGTGTGGCACGAGGATCGAGCGACTCCGTCTCCACGGCCGTTCGAGCTACCTCTGTCCTCGGTGTCAGCAGCTGGAGGGTCGGTGAGGCTCACGACGCTGCGGTTGCGAGGGTTCAAGTCGTTCGCTGAGCCCGTGACCGTCACGTTCGCCCCGGGCCTCAATGCGATCGTCGGTCCAAACGGCGCTGGCAAGTCGAACGTCGTCGACGCGTTGACCTGGGTTCTTGGCACGCAGAGCCCACGTCTGCTGCGGCTTGGGCGCATGGACGAGCTGATCTTCCAGGGAACGACGACGCGGCCACCGCTCGGACGTGCAGAGGTCGAGCTCGTGCTCAGCGACGATGAGGGCCTCCTTGGCCTCGGCGTGGCAGAGGTGGCGCTCACGCGCCGAGTCGAGCGTGGTGGCGAGGCCTCGTATCGCATCAACCGACGTCCGGCCCGGCTCGTCGACGTGGTCGAGGTGCTCCAACGTGCGAACATCGGCCGTACCCACCACGTCATCGTCTCGCAGGGGGAGATCGAGGCGGTCGCCGCGAGCAGCGGCGAGGTGCTGCGTGCGATGCTCGAGGACGCCTCCCAAGTGACCACGCTGCGCTCGCAACGGGCCCAGACGCTCGACCACCTCGCACGCGCGAACGAGGCGCTCGCGACCTGCGAGCGAGAGCTACTCGACCTGCGTCGCCAGCGTCGTCCCCTCCTCGGGCAGCTCGAGCGCCTCGAACAGCGCCAACAGCTCGAACAGCGGTGGCGCGAGGTCGCGTACGCTGCGGGGTGCCAGCGCTTACGTGAGCTCGGAGCTGCCCTCACTCAGGCGCGCGACCGGGTTAAGCAGGCGAGCGAGCAGCTCGCGAACGCAGAGCAGGCCCGCGGGTCGCTCTCGGAGCCTGCCGAGGCCCCAGCGGCGGTGGCTCCAGAGGAGATCGTCGAGGTCCTGCGTCGACTGCGCAGCCGTGAGTCGGCTCTACGACGGTGTCGCGACGAGATCGTCCGTGCCCTCGAGGCGGCCCGGGCGCAGCAGGCACGACGACGACGCTACGGAGCTCTTCGAGAGCGACGGCGTGAGCTCGAGGCTGAACTCGCTGCCCTCGAGCAGACGGCGACGCAGCTCGCCGGGCGCCGGGAGCGACTCGAGCGTGAGCGGGCGGGGATCGAGGTGACGCCGCTCGAACCCGTGCGAGCGCGCCTCGATGCGTTGAGAGCTGAGCGCGCTCGGCTTGAAGCGACGCTCCGTGAGCGTCGCCGAGCTCGCGAACGCGAGCGGCGTGCCCGTGAGCGGCGCAACGAGGACGCGCGAGCTCGTCTCGCAGCGCTCTCGGAGGCGGCCCACGAGGCCGTAGCCACGATCGAGCAGGTGGCGTCGGCGATCGCGGAGGCGAAGTCGGCGGTGACGACAGCAGAGCGACGGACAGCGGCTGTCGCGGAGGAGCTCAGCGCCCGCGAGGCGGCGTGGACGCACGCCGTCGCGGAGGCACGCTCGGCGAGCGTCGTGTTCGCGCGCCTCGAGGGCGAGCGACGCCAGCTCGAGGCTGCGCTCGGCGAGCAGCTCGAGGGTCCACTCGCCATCGAAGAGGTCGTTCCCGGGAGCCACGGGATCTCCGTGGCGCTGACCCTGCTTGGAGAGCTCGCCGAGGCCAGGATCGTCGAGGATCCCAAGGCGCTCGATCCGGCCCGTGAGCAGGAGAACGCCCTCGTCCTCTCGCCGAAGGGCGCACGGCGGGGGCAGCAGGCGCTCGGGTGGGCGCCGGGCGGGCTCGGCCAGCGACTCGAGGAGGCGCGGCTCGTCCCGGACGTCGTCGAGGCGCTTCGGCAGGGGCGGATCGACGAGGTACTCATCGATGCAGCGGGTTGGGTGAGCGATCGTGGCTGGGTTCGTCGCGGCACCAGCGTGCGCGCTGCGCTGCGACTGCGCGCACGAGAGCTCGAGGTTGAGCTCGAGCGTGCCGACCACGAGAAGGAACGCGCGGCGACAGCGGAGGAGCTCCACGCGGCCGCGCTGGCCGACGCGCGCCGACGCCTCGAGGAGACCCGCGGGCTCGAGGAGCGCGCGCGCCGACGCCTTCGGGAGCTCGAGGAGGCTGAACACAGCGCGCGTGTGGCGCTGGCACGCGTCGACCGCGAGCAAGCCGTGCTGCGGGCCCAGCTCGAGCAGGACGACAGCGACGCGGTGGATGACGTCGGTCCCCTCGAGGAACAGCTCGACGTGCGTGCGCGCGAGGAGCTGGCGCTGACGGAGCAGCTTCGCGAGCTCGCCGAGCGCGAGGCCCGGTCGCGTGCGGCTCGCGAGGCACTCGAGCAGGAACTCGTCGAGGTGCGCATCGAGGCTGCCCGGCTTGCAGAGCGTGCGCGCGAGGTTCGCGATCAGCTCGCCGTCCTCGATGCCGAACTCGAGAGCGAGCCGGCGGCGCCAGAACCCGACCGTGAGCGGGAGCTCAGCGACTACGACGCCCACGCGCGCGAGGTCTTGGCGAAGGTGGCCGCGAGGGTGGGACAGCTCGAGGCGATGCTCTCGATAGCTCTCGACGGGCAGGCGCGCCAGCGACAGGCAGCCAAGGCGTTCCGCGCCCAGCGCGACGCACTCGAGGATGAGCTTCGGCGTGCTCGGGACGTTCACGCTCGGGCGCTCACAGAGGAGGCGCGGGCCGAGGAGCGCCTCAGGTCCGAGCGCGATCGATGGGCTGCGAGACTGGGGTGCCGCCCGGAGGCGTTCGACGACGCCGGTGTCGCTCCGGTGTCGCCTGACGGTGATCCGCTGCGTGAGCTCGAAGCGATCGAGGGGGAGCTGCAGCGCTTCGGCGACGTCAACGGTCTTGCTCGGCGTCAACTGGCCGAGCTCGACGAGCACATCGGCGAGCTCGACGGCGTGGTGGCCGAGGCGCGTCGCGCCCGAGACGCCGTCCAGGCTGGCCTCGCTCGCCTCGAGAGCGAGATGCGTGACCGCCTCGTCTCAACCTGCGGCACGGTGAGCCTCGCCTTCGACCGCATCGTCGGCGAGCTCTTCAGCGGAGGTCGGGGCGTCGTACGGCTCGACGACAGCCGTGACCCGCTCGACGCTGAGGTTCGCGTCGAGGTGGATCTGCCGCCGAAGCGGGTGCGGCGGCTGTCGCTCCTCTCGGGTGGCGAACGATCGCTCGTGAGCCTCGCGTTGCTCTTCGCGGTCCTCGAGGTGCGCCCGGTGCCGTTCCTCGTGCTCGACGAGGCGGACGCGGCGCTCGACGAACGCAACCTCGTGCGCTACGTCGACTACCTCCGAGTGCTGTCGTCTCGGTGTCAGGTCATCGTCGTCACGCACCAGCGCCGCACGATGGAGGTCGCGAACCTCCTGCTCGGCGTCTCGATGGCGCCGAGCGGCACCTCGACGGTGGTACGCCACGAGCTCGAGCGCTGAGCGACACCACCCACGCGATGCAGCTTCAGTCGCCCGAAGAGCCGCTCTGCGAGGAGTCGGAGGACTCCTGTTGGTTGCTCTGCTGCTGGTCGCTCTGCGATCCAGAGGGGCCGGCCTGGCTCGGCGGGGCGGTCACCGTCGTGTTCGAGTCTTGCGTCGAACCTTGCTGCTGAGACGTGCTCTCGCCGCCGTCGCGACTCTGCTGACTCTGCTGGCTGTCCTGCGACGCGCCGGCGTCGCCTGAGCTAGAGGATGTCGCCGCTGGCTCCTGGGTGCCGGGGGGTTGGCCCACCTCGGCCTGGTCGCTCGCTCCGCGCTGCGCGTCAGCTGCTTGGGAAGGTGCGGATGAGCCGTCGCCACCGCGGGCGGTCTCGGTCGCAGCAGCCTCACCGGCGCCGTCGTGCGCTGCCATCACCTGCTGGGGGGCCGAGGGGGCGAGCTGACCGCCTGGCATCGTCGCGAGCTGCAGCGGTTGACTCTGGGATCCGCCGGGCTCAGCTGACCGGGGTGTCGGTGCTAGGGGGCTCGAGCGAGGCGGTGTAGGAGTCGAGACGGGGGCGACGAGCGTCTCGACGCGCTTGAGCGCGTGCGCGAGCGCGCCTGAGAAGGCAGCTCCACCGCTCGCAGCGCTCAGCAGTGCGGCTGCGACTACCCATCGAGAGGTGACCCACCGGTGGAGGCGCTTCGCGCTGCGCCGGGGGAAAGGAGCGAGTGCGGGTGCAAGGAGCCGTAGCTCGTTGGCGACGAGATCAATCACGAGCGTCTCGTAGCTTGGCGGATTCGCTGCGGGCCACGCGTGTGGGCTCGCAGCGAGGCGGTCGAGAGCGGTACGCTCGTCTGCACTGAGGTCGACCTCGCGCGCCAGTGCACTGAGGCGTGCTGCGAAGTCTGCGTCGCCCGTCATGGAGAAGCCTCCGTCGGTAGAGGACTGTAGCGCTCGTCGTCGGACGCTGTCAGCGAGGTTGCAAGACGCCTGAGTCCGCGTTGACACAGGCTGCGAACGGTGCCATCAGGCATCTCGAGGAGCTCGCCGACCTCCCGTGACGAGAGCGATCCAAAGATTCGCAGTGAGAGCACGAGCGCTTGCTCGCTCGGAAGCGTGGCGAGGAGCCGCGCGACCTCGCCGTCGTCTGGCTGCTCGAGGTGCGTCGAGCGTTCAGGTAGCACGAAGGGATCTGTCAGCGCTTCGCGTCGTCGACGGTGGCTTCGAAACTCGTCCGCGCGAGCGCGGTAGGCCAGCGTGAACGTGAGGCGCCGCAACCCATCGACGTCCCCACGGAAACGTGGGAGGGCCCGAACGAGACGCAACCAGACGTCTTGGAGCACGTCGTCAGCGTCTCGTACCCCAGATGCTCGGAGGAACCCGCGCACGGCTGGGCCGACGTGTCGCACCCACGCAGCGAAGGCCTCGGGATCACCGTTGCGGAGACGCGCAAGGTCGACGTCGTGAAGGTCGGTCACCTCCAAGGGTCGCCGTGTGCGCCGCATCCAGCCTCCTCACGTGGGGCTCCCGGCGCCCTCGGAGGGTGGGCGAGGGCGCCGATGTGTGCCTTGCTGAGGGTCCTAGTTGTCCGAGTTCTGGGTCGAAGCGTCTTGCTGGTCGCCGCTGCTCGTCGTCAGGATACCTGGTGTCAGCGTCGTGGCGGGATTGGCGACCTGCTGGTCTTGGCTCTGCTGGTCTTGGCTCTGCTGGTCTTGGCTCTGCTGATCTTGGCTCTGAAGGTCCTGATTCAGCTGGTCCTGGCTCTGAATGTCCTGGGTG
>SIRY01000156.1 GCA_004366215.1 Actinomycetota bacterium
GCTGCCCGACGGGCGCTCGTCCGCGTCGCTGAGGCGGGAATACCGGCGGTCGTCGGGACGACGGGCTTTCGTCCCGAGGACCTCGAGGAGATCGGAGATGCGTTTCGGCGCGCGAACGTGGGCTGCATCGTGGCGGCGAACTTCTCGATCGGGGCGGTGCTGCTGGAGCGCTGCGCGCGGCTCGTTGCGCCATTCGTAGACTCGGTGGAGATCGTCGAGACCCACCACATGGGCAAGCTCGACGCGCCCTCAGGAACGGCTCAGGGCCTCGCGCGGGCTGTCGTCGAGGCGCGTACGAGCGCCGGCTCGGGCCCACTGTGTCCGGACCCGACCGAGCATGAAGTTCTCGAGGGTGCGCGAGGCGCTCAAGGTCCGCAGGGCATCAGGATCCACTCGTTGCGCATCGAGGGAGCGCTCGCACACCACGAGGTGATCTTTGGCCTTCGGGGCCAGACGGTTCGCGTCCGTCACGATACGCTAGACCGCAGCTCGTTCGTGCCGGGTGTCCTCCTCGCACTGCGGCGAGTGCGCGAGTTCCGGGGGCTCGTGCTCGGCATCGATGCGCTGCTCTAGGGAGTGAGGGGGTGCGTGACGTGGCGGCGAAGATCGACTTTGGGCCGCTGGTGACCGCGATGGCCACCCCGTTTGACGCCAGCGGAGCACTCGACTGCGACGCAGCAGTCCGCATCGCGCAGTGGCTGGTCTCCCAGGGGTCGACAGCCCTCGTCGTGACCGGCTCCACCGGGGAGTCGGCGACGCTGAGCGACGACGAGCGGGCAACGATGTGGCGCGTGGTCGCAGATGCAGTCGACGTCCCTGTCATCGCGGGAGCCACCACGAACGACACGGCGCACTCCCTGCGGCTTGTCGCAGCAGCAGAGCAGGCGGGCGCTGCGGCGATCTTGGCGGTCGTGCCGTACTACAACAGGCCGCCCCAGGCAGGGCTCGAACGACACTTTGGCTCCATCGCTCGATCAACCGCGTTGCCGGTGCTGCTCTACGACGTCCCTGCGCGTACGGGTCGGCGCCTTGAGCCAGAGACGACCGCGCGACTCGCCGTTGAGTACCCCAACGTCGTCGGTCTCAAGGACGCCTCGGGTGACCTCGTGTCGGCGGCGTGGCTGCGAGAGCGGCTGCCACGTACCTTCCGGCTCTACAGCGGCGATGACGCCGTGACACTGCAGTTCCTCGCGCTCGGGGCCGTTGGGGTGGTCTCGGTTGCTGGCCACTGGGCTGGGCCGCTCCAGCGGGCGATGATCGACGCCGCGGGTCGGGGCGAGTGGGACCGGGCGCGCAGGATCAACTACGCGCTCGATCCGTCTTACCGGTTCGAGAACCAAGCGGCGTTCCCAAATCCGATCCCGACGAAGGCAGTGCTCGCTGCCCTTGGCCTGTGCGAGCCCGTGTGTCGTTCGCCGCTCGTCGATCCGCCGGCGTCGCTCATCGAGGATGCACGCTCGCTGCTCGACAGCGTGCGTCGCGAGGCGGACAAGGAGGGCGTAGAACTCAGTGACCGCACCTGAGCTTCGCATTCGCTTCCTTGGCGGGCTCGGGGAGATTGGTCGCAATGCGGCCCTCATCAGCGTTGACGGCCAGGGGGTGCTCGTCGACTTTGGGGTCATGTTCCCAAAGGCGGACATGCCGGGTGTCGACCTCGTCCTTCCCCAGCTCGAGGCACTCGACGACGTCGAGCTCCTGGGGGTCTTCATCACCCACGGACACGAGGACCACATCGGTGGCCTGCCGTTCCTCCTTGCGCGCCGCCACGTGCCGATCTGGGGCTCACGAACGACGCTTGGGTTCGTTCGGCACCGCCTCGACGAGTACGCCCTCGGGGAGTCTGAGCTCGTTGCGCTCGACGACACCGGCGTCGTCGAGCTCGGCTCGTTCCGCGTCGAGGCGATACCCGTGACCCACTCGATCCCCGGTGCGCTCGCCTACGCAGTCCAGACACCGGCGGGTCTCGTCCTGCACACGGGCGACTTCAAGGTCGACCACACCCCACTCGACGGCCGTCACATGGGGCTCGCTCGGATTGCTGCGCTCGGGACGAACCCTGGGGTTCGGGTGCTGTTGTCCGACTCAACCAACGCTGAGGAGGAGGGCTGGTCACCCTCCGAGCAGATGGTGGGGCCAGCGCTCTTCGATCTCTTCGCGCGCTTTCGAGACGCGCGGATCACGGTGGCGTGCTTCTCGTCACACCTGCACCGCATCCAACAGGTTGCGCAGCTTGCCCGTGCTCACGGCCGACGCCTAGCGCTCCTTGGTCGGTCGTTGCAGCGAAACGTGTCGCTCGGCCTTGAGCTTGGACTCCTCGACCGAGACCTCTTCGCGCACCAGGTGGACGCGCGTGAAGTGCGTGAGCGTGATCCGGCGCAGGTCTGCGTCCTTGCCACCGGCTCTCAAGGCGAGCGGATGGCCGCGTTGCACCAACTGGCCTTCGATCCGCAGCGGTGGTTCGCCGTCGCGGACCACGACGTCGTCGTCTTCTCCTCGGACGTCATCCCGGGTAACGAGTCGGCCGTGAACCTCCTCGTGAACCAGTTCACGAGGCTGGGAGCGACGGTCGTGACCTCTCCGCGCGAACGCGTGCACGTCTCTGGCCACGCGATGCGGGAGGAGCTCGCCTTGATCGTCGAGCTCGCGCGGCCTGAGTACTTCGTCCCCGTGCACGGCGAGCACCGACACCTCGCAGCCCACGCCGAGCTCGCACGACGCACCGGTGTCGTGCGCCGTGGCGTCATCCTTGCGCGGGACGGCGCAGAGCTCGTCGTCGGTGATGACGAGGCGTGGCTCGAGGAGACTCCGTGGGGAGAGTACCTCTACGTCGACGGCGTCGTCGGCGACGTCTCTCGAGGTGTGCTTCGGGAGCGGCGTGACTTGTCCGAAGAGGGGGTCGTGGTTGTGAGCGTCACGGTGTCACGTGACGGTCGGGTCATCGGCGAACCACAGCTCACCTCCGTCGGTTGGGTCCACGACGAGCGCGGAGACGCGCTCCTTGAGGAGGTGTGCGCCGTGCTGCTCGACGCGCTGCGAGCTGGACCTCTCGCAGATGACGACGCGCTGCGCGAGCTCATTCGTCAGCAGGTACGGCTCGTGATTCGCGAGCGCACCAAGCGGCGACCCCTCGTCGTGCCGATGGTGACGAGGGTGGACGGGAGGTAGCGGTGGCGTCTCGACCTCGGCGCCCTCGTCAGGCTGCTCACACGAAGGCCTCGCGCACGACCAAGCGAGCGCGCGCGGCCACTGGCCGCAAGAGCCAGCAGCAGCCAGAGGCACTGGCGCTCGGAGCGATAGCGATCGCCTGTGGTGCGCTCGTGCTCGGCTACACGGGTGCGTTCGGCACGGTCGGTCGAGGTGTCCTCGCGGTCGGGCACGCTGCGATCGGTCGCGCAGCGTGGGTCGGCTGGGTTGGGCTCGCCCTCGGCGGTTTGCTCGTGCTGCGTCGGCCCGGTCCTGAGAGTCGGCGGCGCTGCGTTGGCATCGCGCTGGGCGTGCTCGGCGTGAGCACGATCGTCGCGATCCTCGGGCCGAGGTCGCAGGTGAGCGCACCCACTGCGGGCGGCGTGGTCGGCGGAGCGATCGCCCAGGTCCTCACTGACCTCGAAGGTCGTAGCGGCGCGCTGGTGACGAGCATCGTAGTGCTCACGGTCGGCCTTGCGATCGCCGGCGGCGTCCGCTGGAGCGACCTTGCGTCACGGCTTGCCTCTCGCTTGCAGCGCGACGGTCACGACCATCCTCAGACGGCTCGCAGTGATACCCCGCGGCAGCGGAGAGGGGCCGGGGAGCTCAGCGTGATCGAGCCTCGCTTCGAAGAACTCGACACGAGGTCGCCTGAGCACGTCTCTCGGGATTTCGACGTGATCGAGGGCCAGCTCGGGGAGGCCCCCGAGGAGGTTCGACCCACCGAGGTGTCCCTACCGGAGGCTCGCACGCTCGGCGACGGCCGCGAGCAGCCAGCTGCGTCGGTGGCACGGCCCGGAACGTCGTCGTGGGAGCTGCCTCGACGGTCGCTGCTCAAGCGGGGGGCTCGCGCTCAGCATGACAGCGGAGAGCTGGTGCGGCGGGGGCAGGTCCTCCAGGCCGCCTTGGCGAGTCACGGCGTCAGCGTGAGCGTCGTCGGCATGACGACGGGTCCGACCGTGACTCGCTACGAGCTCGAGCTCGCTGAAGGCGTCAAGGTTGCTCGAGTGCTGGCCCTCCAACGCGACATCGCCTACGCGATGGCCTCGACGGACGTCCGCATCCTCGCTCCGATTCCGGGTCGGAGTGCGATCGGCATCGAGGTGCCAAACCGCGTTCGCGAGGTGGTGACGCTCGGTGACGTGCTCGTGGATGTCCCAGCGCAGGCGTCGGTCCTCTCGGTACCGCTCGGACGAGACATCGCGGGACGGAGTGAGGTGATCGACCTTGCGAGGATGCCGCACCTACTCATCGCAGGAGCGACCGGCGCTGGGAAGTCGTCGCTCGTGAACTCGCTGCTCGTCGCGCTCCTCATGCGCAACACGCCGGACGAACTGCGCCTCATCTTGATCGACCCAAAGCGGGTCGAGCTGTCGCAGTACGCAGGACTCCCGCACCTCCTGACCCAGGTGGTCGTCGATCCCAAGCGCGCCGCGGGCGCGCTCGCGTGGGCGGTGGCCGAGATGGAGCGGCGCTACGACGTCTTGGCACAGTGGGGCGTTCGCGACCTCGACGGTTACCGCGAGCTGGTTCGGCTGGCCGGTGAGGACGCCACCACTACCGACGTAGAGCAGGCGCCGGAGCCGCTGCCGTACGTGCTGATCGTGATCGACGAGCTGAACGATCTCATGATGGCAGCGCCGCGCGAGGTCGAAGAAGCGATCGTGCGCATCGCCCAGAAGGCTCGCGCGGTAGGGGTGCACCTCGTGGTGGCGACGCAGCGACCCTCGGTGGACGTGATCACGGGCCTGATCAAGACGAACATCCCGGCGCGGGTTGCCTTCGCGGTGGCGTCGCAGACTGACTCCCGCGTCATCCTCGATCAGCCAGGTGCTGAGAAGCTCATCGGACGCGGAGATCTCCTCGTCGTCACCGCAGACAGCTCTCAACCTCGACGTCTACAGGCTCCATGGGTGTCGGAGCAGGAGATCGCACACGTGGTCGGCGCGTGGCGGCGTCAGGGACGAGCGCTGTTCGTTCCGGAGCTCGAGCAGGCGCCGGCGGGCACGCGAGAGTCGCTCGGTGGCGACGACGACCCGCTCTTTCGCGATGCGGTGCGGCTCGTCGTGGAGTCTCAGAGCGGTTCGACCTCCATGCTGCAGCGGCGCCTCAAAGTTGGATTCGCTCGAGCGGGCCGGCTCATGGACCTCCTCGAGGAGCGGGGCATCGTAGGTCCTGCGGAGGGCTCAAAGGCACGTCAAGTGCTCGTGAGGCCTGAGGAGCTCGACGCGCTCCTCACGCCGGAGCGTCACCCTAGCGGCCTCCGCGACGAGGCACCTCCCCGGTGAGCGCGGCTGGCGCAGCGTCGCGCTCCCAGGCGAGCTCGCGCCAGCGACTCCGCTCTCAGGGTTCCCCTAGGCCCCGCAGGGTAGGCTTTGACGTATTCCCGATGGCGAGGCGCGGATCGCAGCACGTCTCGTGACGGGTTGGCGGGGCGCACAGTCGATGGAGGCTACTCATGCGGTCACGGAGTCGGTGGAGCCGGGGGCGGCGTGGTCGGCGCTACGGACGAAGCTCGCCACGGATTGGGCGCGTGCTGATCGCTCTCGTCGTCATCGTCGTCGCGGCCGCACTCGTGCAGCTGGTGCGAGGCGTGCCACAACCGACCTTCGACTCCGATGTGCCGCAGACGGCCTCAGTGCCTGGTGCGGCCCCATCGGTGCCGTGGCCTGCCGGAGGGGAGGCGGCGGCAGAGATCGTCGGAGTCGGCGAGATCGGCACCTATGGGCCGTCGACACCTCAGGTGATCGCTTCAGTCGCCAAGATGATGACCGCCCTGCTGACCGTGCGCGATCACCCGCTGAGCCTCGGCCAGCAGGGGCCGACGATCACCATCACGCAGCAAGATTACGAGATCTACCTCCGTGACAAAGCGGAGCAGGACTCAGTGATGGCGGTCGCACCTGGTGAGCAGCTCACGGAGTACCAGGCGCTCCAGGGCTTGCTCATCCCCTCGGCTGACAACCTCGCGACGGTTCTCGCTGTGTGGGACGCCGGGAGCGTGCAGGCGTTTGTGGCTCAGATGAACGCAGAGGCGCGCGCTCTCGGACTCACCGAGACGCACTACGCAGACCCGAGCGGCCTGCTGCCTGGTACCTACTCGAACGCACGATCCCAGCTGCGGCTCGCCCGGGTCGTCATGTCGAACCCAGTCCTCGCCAGCATCGTGGCCCAACCCCAGGCGACCCTCCCCGTCGCGGGGGTCGTCTACAACGTCAACGGCGAAGTGACGCACCACGGCATCATCGGGGTCAAGACAGGGTCGATTCTCACAGGGAACTTTGCGATGGCTTGCTCTATCCAGCTCGCAGGCCGCACGTACACCGGTCTTGGGGTCGTGCTCGACCAGGGCGGCGTTGCTCCCCTCGAGACCGCCCTGCACAACGGCGTGCGGCTCGCAGAGTTCGAAGAGCACCTGCTGCGTGCAGTCACGGTACTCCGTGCGCACCAGGTGATCGGCACCATCGATGTGCCAGGTTCGCGTCCAATCGTCGTTCGTACCGAGCAGCCGGTCACGCTGGTCGGCTGGCCAGGACTCCTCGTCGAGGTCGACGTCGCACTCGACCACCACCTCTATGGAACGCGGGCCGGTGAGCGTATCGGCGTCGCGACAGTGACGCTCGGCGAGCAGCGATCCAGCGTTCCTATCGTCTCTTCGGCCCCCATCTCCGAGCCGTCGCTGCTGTGGCGTCTCGTGCACGTGTGATGCACGACCGCTCGCCGTGGCGACACGCCAGAGCTCCAGGCTCGTCGGCGAACCTCGGCCCGGGCTTCGACGCCCTCGGGATCGCCGTGCCGCTCAGGGTCGACGTCTGGGTGCGGCCAGCCGTCGCACCCGTGGTTCGCCTTGGGGGGAGCGGTAGGGCGGAGCGGCTCTCTCCAGAGCATCTGCTGAGGCGAGTGTGGTCCGCGGTGGGCTCGCCGTCCGTCGAGATCGTGATCTCCTCGGAGGTGCCGCTGGCTCGGGGGTTGGGTTCTTCTGGAGCGCTCGCGGTCGCACTCGCCGGTGCGCTCGGGAGTGAGGATCCGTTCGCGGTCGCGGCCCACGTCGAGGGTCACCCCGAGAACGCCGCAGCGTCGTGGCGGGGGGGCGCAGTCGTTGCGGTCGGGGTGGCTCGCGGTCGACCGCTGGTCCGTTCGGTCCCGCTCGATCCGAGGCTGCGGCTCGTCCTCGTCATCCCTGAGCGGCGACTGAGCACGTCGGAGGCGCGGGCCGTGCTGCCCGAGCGGATCCCCCGCGCTGATGTAGTCGCGAACCTCCAGCGGGCAGCGGCACTGGTGCTCAGTCTTGGCCGCATCGAGGATCTCGAGTCTGAGCTCTTCGCTGACCGCCTCCACGAGCCGTGGCGGGCTCAGGTCTTTCGTGAAGCAGAGCCGCTGCGACGAGCCCTGCTCGAGGGCGGGTGCGTGGGCGCGACCTGGTCTGGGGCGGGCCCGACGATGGTCGGCTTCGCGACACCGGAGGCCGCAGCGGGTGCCGCCGCGCGCGCACGCGACAGGCTTGTGGAGCTCGAGGCACCTGGTTCTGTGCTCGTCGTGACGCCTGATGGCACGGGCCTCGTCGTTGACGATGCTGCACCGCCGAGAGAGCTTGTAGCGGCCGACGCGCAACCGCTGCGGGTACCCTACGACGGCTAGCATGGTGACGATGTCGTCTCCTTCCCGCGTCGCGACTTACGGGCCCTCCGCGCTTGCGA
>SIRY01000157.1 GCA_004366215.1 Actinomycetota bacterium
CCTACAACCGCATCGAGCTCGCGCTGCGTACCATCGCGTCGCAACCTCGACCGAGCGTTCCCGAAGAGCGTCGCGGCGCCGTCGTGCACTTCGAGCGCCGCTACGGCATCACGCGCCCCTCTGAGCCCTCCTAGCCCCGCCCGCAGTTGGGCTTGTGCCCGTGGTTCGCCTTCTTCTTCGCACGGAGCTTGCGCTTCACCGTTCGCTTCGACACGGCGGAACATCCTATCGGATGGCGCTCGCGACCAACGCGCTCCTGCCCAGGCTCTGCTCCTAGGGTGCCCTCGCGCTGGGCTCGCTCGACCACTCAGGCCTCGATGTGGAGGGCACCGGCCAGCGCCATCGAGCTCCACCTCACGCTGCGAGACCGCCGCTAGCTGCCGAGCTGACGACGCGAGTTCGCGACAGCCACCCTGCGCACGCTGGTCTCTACTCCTCCTGCCCTAACCACCCCGTGCTGACCGCTAAAGGAGGCACGGGGCTCCTAGGCTCAGGTTCACCATGGAGAAGCTCGGTATCGTCGGACTCACCAACGCTGGCAAGTCGACGCTGTTCAACGCGCTGACTGGCTTGGATACCCCAGTGGCGCCTCACCCTTTTACCACCACTGAGACGACCGTCGCTGAGGCAGTGGTCCCGGACCCCCGGGTCGATGCGCTCGGTGAGCTGCATCGATCTCGCAAGCTCGTCTATCCTCACATCCAGGTCGTCGACATCGCCGGGCTCACCTCGGGCGCATCCCACGGCGCTGGCCTTGGCAATCGGTTCCTTGGTCATCTCCGAGAAGTCGACGCCCTCCTGTTCGTGCTCCGCGCTTTCGCAGACGCGAAGGTGCCTGGAGATGCCGACCCCGTCGCCAGCCTCGAAGCACTCGAGGTCGAGCTCACGCTCGCAGACCTCGCGAGCGTCGAAGCAGCGCTCGAGCGGCGCCGCAAAGTGGCGCGCACCTCGCCCCAGGCCAGACCAGAGGTGGCTGCGCTCGAGTCAATCCAATCGCTCTTAGCGGAGGGTACCCCCCTTTACCGTGCCTCGCTGAGCGAGGACCAGCGCGCCGCGCTTCGCTCCGTGTTTCTCGTTACCGCGAAGCCGGCGCTGGCCGTCGTCAACCTCGAGGAAGACGCCGAGCTCGACCCACAGGTCGATGCGGCGATCCGCTCCCGTCTCGGCGACCGTGCACCTGTCGTCGCCGGACCACTCGCCCTCGAGGCCGAGCTCGTCCGCCTCCCGCCAGCTGAACGGATAGAGCTGATGGCCGGCCTTGGGATCGAGCTCTCAACCCTCGACCGAGTAGCTCGCGCAGCGTTTGAGATCCTCGAGCGCTGGACGTTCTTCACGACTGGCGAGAAGGACACCCACGCATGGACGTTCCACCGCGGCGCGAACGCCCAGGCGTGTGCCGGTGTCATCCACTCCGACTTGGCACGGGGCTTCATCCGGGCCGAGGTCGCCACCTGGCGCGACGTCGTCGCAGCTGGCTCGTGGGCAAAGGCCAAGGCCACCGGCAAGGTTCGCCTCGAAGGTCGCGACTACCTCGTCAACGACGGCGACGTCCTCGAGATTCGGTTCAACGTCTAGGCGATGGCGTGGCTCGTCGACGCGCACGGCCGAGTACTGGGCTCCCTTGAGACCTCAGGTGTGCTCGTGCGAGGGAGCCCACGCGGCCACGCGCTCCTCGTGCGAGGTCATTTTGCGATCTGGCCAGGTGTTGGCGATCTGAGCCACGGGGTCGTCCTCCACGTCGACCGCGAGCACCGCATCCGCGACCTCTACGAGCTCGCGCCGTGGCGTCCTCGCGTCATCGCAGGATCTGGGGTCCGGGGAGCTCGTCGTCGCCGGCACACCGATCGGCAACTTGGAGGACGCGAGTCCGCGACTCCTGCGCACGCTCGCCGAGGCCGACCTCGTGGTCGCCGAAGACACGCGCGTGCTCCGTCGACTCGCGAGTGCGCTCGGCCTTCGCCTCCGCCGCGTCGCCTCGACGAGGGGAGCCCGTGCGATCGAACCATCCGCGATCCAAGAGCGTCTGCGCCGCGGCGAGCGCGTCGTCGTCGTTAGCGATGCCGGGATGCCAAACACCGCGGACCCGGGCGCCGTCCTCGTCGCAGCGGCTCGGGCTATCGGGGCGCGCATCACAGTGGTGCCGGGACCGAGCGCGGCGACGGCCGCCATGGCCTTGTGGCCACACGAAGTGTCTCGCTTCAACGTCGCGGGCTTCCTACCGAGGCAACCTCGCCGCCGTGAGCAGGTCCTGCGCGAGATCGTCGGCGCCGCGCACCCGACGGTCATCTTCGAGGCACCTGGTCGGGTCACGGCGACGGTCGCTGCCATCGCGAGGCTCGATCCAGATCGAGAGCTCCTCCTCGCGAAGGAGCT
The DNA here is from genome assembly GCA_004366215.1 of Actinomycetota bacterium. Taxonomy (GTDB): domain Bacteria; phylum Actinomycetota; class Acidimicrobiia; order Acidimicrobiales; family Acidimicrobiaceae; genus Acidimicrobium. Next base: position 2,374 of record SIRY01000157.1, read on the forward strand.
CACCAAGCTCCACGAGACCTCGGCCCTGCTCGTCGCCACCGACGCCGCCTCGTGGCTTGCGTCGAGCGACTTGAGAGGTGAGTGGACGATCGTCGTCGCTGGAGCACCACCGTGTGCCGCGCCGACTGAGTCCATCCCGCTCGCCGCGCTCATCGAGGCCCTCGCTCACAGCCCGATTCCCGCACCGCATGCTGCCCGCGTGCTCGCCGAGCTCTCGCAACGTCCTCGTCGGTGGGCCTACGAGGAGCTTCGACGTCAGCGCCCGGGCTCGGGGCTCGAGCCTCGGTAAGCTAGCAGCCAACGCCGATGCCAGGAGGTGCGTGCGCTCGTGGGGCGCTTCTACATCACGACTCCTATCTT
>SIRY01000158.1 GCA_004366215.1 Actinomycetota bacterium
TGGCTCCTGAGGCCTGTGAGCGGCTTGGGCTCGAGGCCGCAGCGCTCACAGACCGTGGCGGCCGTGCGCCGCAGGCTCCCTGCCGAGAGTGAGTGCCCCGTCGGCGCGACGGGCGTTCGAGCTCCGTCGCGCGTCACCTCGACCGCCGCGACCGCTCCGATCCGACACGACGAGCTGTGTGCGCCTCGCGCTCGCGACCACCGGCAGAGCCCGAGAGCTCGGCCACGCCGCCTCTCGGAGGCCCGCCCTCACAGAAGCCGCGCTCGAGAGGCTGCCCTGAGCTCGGTGTCACGCGGAGCAACCCCGGGCACGACCTCTCAGCAACCTCGGTCACCGACCTCCTCGACCTCGCGTCGACGTCTCGTGGAGCGACGGTGCGAGATCCTCGTGGTCGCTCGTCCCCGGCCCGGAAGTAGCCTGACTCCCAGCCCTTGGCGACCGCGACGTCTGGCTCGGATGCGGCTGCTCGATGTGAGCCGGCGACGCGCGCCAAACCCCCGCAGACGGCGGGACGCCTTCACCCGAAGCCAGGCGTGAGCGGGACGTCGCACCCTCTGCACCTGCTGAGCTCACCGCGCCCAGCGCGACGCCGTCACCTCGATAGCTGCGCCTCACCTAGTGCTCGCTGGTAGGTCCCGTGCAGTGCCCACGAGGCCGGTGTCTGCCCTCGCGACACGCGGTCGGACTGCAGGCTGCGACGTGGCAGCGTCCCCGGCACGCTATCGTTGGTCGATCGCGAGCTGACGCGTAACGACGAGGCCGAGCGAGGTTGGTCACGAGCATGGTAGAGCAGCCTGAGTCGGCGGCAGAGCTCACTGCGACTCCGGCGTCGTCGACGACCTCGGTCGAGGTGAGGGAGCTGACGAAGCGCTTTGGCGACCGCATCGCCTACGAGCAGGTGTCACTCCGCGTCGAGCGCGGCGAGGTCTTTGGGCTGCTCGGGCCGAACGGAGCTGGCAAGACGACGTTGGTCCGTACCCTTTCGACCCTCATTCGACCAACCAGTGGTTCTGCACGCATCTGTGGCCTGCCGCTCGAGCCGCGCTTCGCTCGTTCGATTCGAGATCGAGTTGCGATGATGCCGGAGTCAGCTGGTCTCTACGGAGCGCTGAGCGTCGAGGACAACATCAGGCTCTTTGCTCGGCTGCGTTCGGTGCGTGACGTCGAGGGTGAGGTCGCTCGGGTGCTCCAGGCTGTCGGCCTCGAGCGTCGCCGCCGCGACCGCGCGCGCGACCTCTCGAAAGGTCTCAGACAGCGGGTCGCGATCGCACGCGTGCTGGTGGGCGACCCTGAGGTCATCTTCCTCGACGAGCCAACCTCTGGGCTCGACCCCGTTGCCACTCGGGAGCTGCGCGAGCTCGTGCGTGCGCTGCGCGCAGAGGGGCGGACCATCCTCATCACGACGCACCAGCTCGACGAGGCCGAGCGACTCTGCGACCGTGTCGCGATTCTCCAGCAGCGACTCCGCGCGCTCGGAACGCCTGAGGAGCTGCGCGCGCAGCGCCACGGGGGCACGCTCGTCGTCCGCGTGCTCGGTGACCCGCACGCCTGCATCCGAGAACTTGAGGACCTCATCGCACCGGGTAGCGTGACGATCCGCGAGGACGCCTCGATCGCCATCCACTGCGCTGACCCCGACGAGCTCGCTCCCTCCGTCGCCGCCCGGCTCGTAGGACGAGGTATCGGCCTACGCGAGCTGCGCGCCGAGCAGCCACGCCTCGAGGACGTCTACCTCGAGCTCCTGCCCACCGACGAGGAGGCCTCGTGACGATCGCCTGGCCCCGCGTCGCGGCCCTCGTCGCCAAAGAGTTACGTGACCTCCGACAGAACCGCTACGTCGTGCTCTCCATGGCGGTCCTGCCGCTCGTCGCGACGGTCGTCCCCGTTCTCAGCCTGACCTCACTGCCCGCCGCTGCACCCGCTCCACTCGTCCACAAGGTTCTCCTGTCGGTGAGCCTCGAGTTCTTCGTCGTACCCACCGTCGTGCCCAACGTAGTTGCAGGCTCTGCGATCATCGCTGAGCGGGACCAAGGCACGCTCGAACCCCTGCTCTCCTCCCCCATCAGCGCACTCGAGCTCTACCTCGGCAAGCTCATCGCTGCGCTCGTGCCCACCCTCGCGGTCGCGTGGGGGCTCTATGGCCTCACGATGCTCATCGTCGGGTTCGCTGCCCCGCCGGAGGTTGTGCGGGCGCTCCTCACGCCCCTGCTCATCCTGCGCCAGCTCGGCCTCGATGCGCTCCTCGGGGGGTGGGCTCTGCTCGTCGGTCTGACCAGCTCAACGCGTGCGCGTGACGTTCGCACCGCCCAGCAGGTGTCTGCGCTCGCGTCGCTGCCCGTCCTCCTCCTGCTGGCGGTGCTCGTCGAAGGCACCGTCACCCTCTCCGTACCCGTGGGTGTAGCGCTCGCTGCGCTGCTCGGAGCGGTCGACGTCGTGGGGCTAACGCTGCTCGCTCGTCGCTTCGATGCCGAGCGCCTGCTCACCGCTCAGCGGCCGCACCGAGGACCCTCGCCGCGCACCTGACGTCCAACGCCTCGTCGAGCGCGCCCCTCGGAGCCACGCGCACGTCACGAGCTCTGCCCTCCACGAGGGCCTCCCGCGCTTGGCGACCGATGGACGAGCGCGTGTGACCAGCGGGCGCACGCCTTGGATGAGCCCCGCGGGTCCTCGAGGGCCTGGTGGCGCCTACCCGCGGCCACCTGCGAGGCGCGCTCCACGCACGGTGTGTCCCCCGCGCACGTCGACCAGCACGACGATGCAAGAGGTTGAGTCACCGGTAGCGTCACAGGCGCACTCCCCTCGCCGGACCTACGAAGACGTGAGCGGCTCGCGCGCCGACGCATGTCGTCGCAGCTCAGCCCGACGGAACGCTCGTCCTCGAGGTGGCCTGCGTGGTCTCACACGCTCTCGCGTCGGGTGGAGTCGTGCACCGTCGCGCCGTGTGCTGGCTCGGAGTGTGGACCTGAACGAGGGCGCTCGAGGCGACCGACGTCGACAGGGTCGGGGCGGCGACGTCTCCGCGCAGCGAGGTAGCCCCCGCGAGGTGAGGGCGCAGCTCACTCGATGCGACTGGACCCGCAGGGCACGACGACGCGAGCGCTCCGGACGACGGCTCTTTGCTGTCACCAGACAGGGTGCGGTGCTCCGCACGGAGGCCGAAGCGGTCATCACCCTGTCGCGGGGCAGCTGTCGGCGGCGACGGCGTTGCTCGTGCCGCGAGGCACCCACGAGAGGCGTCGAACACACCGGCTCGTCGGAGCCCATGGCAGAGCGCGGCGCACGTGAGCCGCTCGGCGTCGCGTCGATGGTGCTCGACACCTCCGCGACGGAGGCTGCACCCGTCGCGACGACTGGTCGATCGTGAGCGACGCCTCTAGGCGTCGCTCACGGGCCGCTCCCCCTCGCGCGCGACGAACGCGACGCGCGAGTCACACCGGGCTCTCGGGTCTGCACACCTGTGAGCCAGCAGGACGGTGGCTCGCGCAAGGCCTCGCACGAAGAGCCAGCGCGTGGACGTGCCTCCGCTCGGCACGCCTCCTCGGCTACCACATCGAGTGCGCCGTGGTCGCGCGCTCCTGCCGAGGTGACCTGTGAGGCCTCGAGACGCCCTCGACGCGTGTCGCTGGGCTCACGCCGCTCCTGACCCCGCCTGAATCACCCTCTGACGCTAAGAGATCTCCGCTCGCTCCCGCTCGTGACCCGTCGTCGTCGCCACAGAGCGCCCGCGGCTCGCGGAGGGGCTGAGGTCGCTCTCGACGCCCGGGAGAACGCGTGAGCGCCACACCGCAGCCGCACAGACGCCGACGGCGAAGGTCCTGACCACCCTCGCGGCCTACCCACGAACGTACGCTCCTCCGCGAGCGTCCGCCGCGAGCAGCCACGTGACCGTGCGAGACGAGGGTGCGTCGCGGTCGAGTCGATCGACGCTCGCGTGGCGGTCCACGCTCGCGACCTCGAGCCTCACGGGCGCCACACTCGGTGCTGCGCTGGCGCTGCAACGCGCAGGCGCCCGCTGCGAGAGCCCACGCGACGACGACCGCAGGGTAGCGTTGAGGCGGACGAGTGAGCCAGAGAGGAGCTCCGCGGTGCGCGCCATCCATCCGTACCTCGACGTATCCGACTGCAGCGATCGCCTGAGCGGAGGTGTCCGACTCGTCCCCATCACGACGCCCGTCGGTGAGTTTCGCGTGTGGACGAAACGTGTCGGTCGAAATCCGCGTTGTCGGGTCCTCCTCCTCCACGGTGGCCCAGGGGCCACGCACACCTACCTCGAAGCCCTCGATAGCTACCTTCCCGCTGCTGGAATTGAGTACTACCACTACGACCAGCTCGGCTCCGGATGGAGTGACCGGCCGAACGACCCCTCGCTCTGGCAGCTCGACCGCTTCGTCGACGAGGTCGAGCAGGTCCGCAACGCGCTCGGCCTCACCAGCGACTCCTTCGTCCTCTACGGCCACTCCTGGGGTGGCATACTCGCCATCGAGTACGCGCTGCGGCACGGCGACGCGCTCCACGGGCTCGTGATCTCCAACATGATGGCGAGCGTGCCGGCCTACAACGCCTACGCCGCCGAGGTCCTCAAGCCCTCGATGGACCCCACCGTCGTTCGTGAGATCGGGGCTCTCGAGGCCGAGCAACGCTGGGACGAGCCTCGCTACATGGAGCTGCTCATCGAGCACCACTACGTTCACCACGTGCTCAGGCTCCCCTACGAGTCGTGGCCCTGGCCAGTGGTGCAGGGGTTTCGCGACATCAACCCCGAGATCTACGTCCGCATGCAAGGACCGAGCGAACTTGGCATCGCTGCCGACGCAACCCTCGCGCAGTGGGACCGCTTCGAGGACCTGGTGCGAATCGACGTGCCCACCCTCGTGATCGGCGCCACGTACGACACGATGGACCCCCGACACATGGCCAGCATGGCTGCGCGGCTCCCACGGGGCTCCTACCTTGAGTGCCCGAACGGCAGCCACCTCGCGCTCTACGACGACCAAGAGACGTACATGTGAGGCCGCGTGGACTCCCGC
>SIRY01000159.1 GCA_004366215.1 Actinomycetota bacterium
GAGGTGGGGCACGCGGGCGGCGACGCGGTTGAAGTCGTCGAGCGTCAGGTCCACCCGGGCCTCTCGGGCGATCGCCATGAGGTGGAGCACCGCGTTCGTCGACCCACCGAGCGCCATCACGACGGCGATGGCGTTCAAGAACGCCGGCTTCGTGAGGATCCGTCGAGCGGTCACGCCGAGCTCGAGCTGTCGGAGCACGAGCAACCCGGCTTCGTAGGCAGCGTCGCCGCGTCGACGGTCGACGGCCGGAGCCGACGACGAGCCAAGCGGTGCGAGTCCGAGCGCCTCAGACACCGAGGCCATCGTGTTGGCGGTGTACATGCCTGCACACGACCCTGCCGTCGGGCAGGCACGCCGTTCGATCTCTCCAAGAGCGTCGCTGCTCAACTGGCCCGCCGCGTGCGCACCCACTGCCTCGAAGACCGACACGATGTCGAGTCGCTCTCCGTTGAGCTCCCCAGGCAGGATCGAGCCGCCGTAGACGAAGACGTTGGCGACGTCGAGCCGAGCAGCAGCCATCATCATCCCTGGCAGCGACTTGTCGCACCCCGCAAGCGTGACGAGGCCATCGAGGCGCTCAGCACGGACCATCAGCTCGACCGAGTCGGCGATGACCTCGCGCGAGACGAGGGAGGCGTGCATGCCCTCGTGTCCCATCGAGATGCCATCAGACACCGCGATCGTCGCGAACTCGAGCGGAACACCACCTCCCGCCCGAACCCCCGCCTTCGCACGGTCGGCGAGCTCACCGAGCGGCAGGTTGCACGGCGTCACCTCGTTCCAGGACGACGCGATGCCGATCTGAGGCTTGTCGAAGTCCTCCTCGACGAAGCCTACCGCCCGCAGCATGGCGCGCGCAGGCGCTCGCGTCGGCCCTTCCGTCACGTCAACGCTTCGTACCTTGAGCGACTTTCGCTCCACCCGGTCTCCTCTCTTCCCTCAGCCGTCGCCGCCTCGCGGCGGACCATCCTCCCTCGACGAGAGCTCCGAGGCCCGAAGCGCGTCGAGCGTGGCTCGAGCGAGCTGCCCCGGCACCGACCCGGCTGCTCGACGAACGAGCTGCCCGACGAGGAAGCCTGCAACCTTCGTGTCTCCGTCGACGAAGCGCTGCCACTCCGTCGGATACTCCTCGACGAGGCGCTCCGCGATCGCCGCCGCCGTCTCCTGGGCCGCTGACCGATCTCCCCCCACCGCAGCGATGAGCGACTCGACCGGGGCGGGGCGCAGCCACACCTCGCGAAGGAGCTCTCGAACCTGCTGAGGCACGAGCGCGCCTTCGGCTTCGAGGCGCAGCACCGCAACCACACGCTCCGGCTCGCACGACCCCACCGTCCCGACGAGCTGAGCGACCTCGTTCGCAACGCGACGTGCGATGAGCGTCGGTGGCAATCCTGCGTCGAGCGCTGCCCTCGTGTACGGCCACAGCACGTCAGAGATGGCGGTGTCGCGCACGTCCGTGCTGACCGCAGCGTCCCCAAGCCGAGCGCGCCGGGTCGATGGCAGGAGGGGTTGGACTCGAGCTCGCGCCGCCTCGAGGGCTGCTGGGTCGATGGCGAGCGGTGCGAGGTCAGGCTCGGGGAAGTAGCGGTAGTCCTCAGCCTCCTCCTTGTCCCGCAGCGCGGCCGTCGATCCGCGCTCTTCGTCCCAGTGCCGCGTCTGCTGAACCGGCGCCTCGCCGGCCTCGTACAGGGCGACGTGGCGCATCGCCTCAGCGACGATGGCACGGTGGAGGGAGCGCAGCGAGTTCAAGTTCTTGAGCTCCACTCGCGTGCGCAGCTCACTCGACCCGTACGGGCGCACCGAGACGTTGGCGTCGACGCGCAGGGACCCCTCCTCCATGCGACCGTCGGTCGCGCCGACGGCCACGAGCACGGCTCGCAGTTCGCTGACGTAGGCGCGAACCTCGTCAGGGTCGCGAAGGTCGGGGGCCGAGACAATCTCGAGGAGTGGGACGCCGGCACGGTTGTAGTCGATGAAGGTCGACGCCGCTGAGTCGATGCGGCCCCCTCCGCCGACGTGGACGAGCTTCCCGGTGTCCTCCTCGAGGTGGGCGCGCTCAATGCGGATCGTACGTCCGCTCTCGAGCACGACGGCCCCGCCCGCACAGATGGGGACGTCGTACTGTGAGATCTGGTAGTTCTTTGGCACGTCCGGGTAGAAGTAGTTCTTGCGGTGGAACTGGCTCGACTGCACCCGTGCCCCGAGTGCGGCCCCGACGTCGATGGCGATCTCGACCGCCCTCGCGTTGAGCACCGGCAAGGACCCTGGCAGGCCAAGGCAGACCGGACAGACGTTCGTGTTCGGTGCAGCGCCGAAGGCGTTGGCACAGCCACAGAAGAGCTTCGTGCGAGTTCGCAGCTCTGCGTGGACCTCGAGTCCGACGACGAGCTCGTAGCCTCGCTCACGCCAGGGCCAGCTCACCGAGGGGCCCCTTGCTCGAGGGCGGCGGCCACGGCCAGCATTCGAGCCTCCTGCCAGGCAGGCGCGAGGACCTGGACGCCGATGGGCAAGCGCTCGCGGTCGAAGCCCCACGGGACCGAGACGGCCGGCTCGCCGACGAGGTTCGAGGGTACGGTGCACACGTCCGAGCGGTACATCGCGACCGGGTCGTGGCTGCGCTCCCCGAGGCGGAACGCGCTCGAGGGCGACGTCGGCGCGAGGAGGACGTCAGCCTCGGCCCATGCGCGCGCAAACCCCCGGCCCAGCCACGTGCGCACGCGCTGAGCCTGGACGTAGAGCGCGCTACGGTAGCCGGCTGACAACGCGTAGGTACCGAGCATGATCCGCCGCTTGACCTCCTCGCCAAAGCCCTGCGAGCGGGTCGCGACCATGAGCGCTTCCGTCGTAGGCGCCCCGACGCGCAGCCCGTAGCGGACCCCATCGAAGCGCGCGAGGTTCGACGAGGCCTCTGCCGGCGCGATCACGTAGTAGGCAGCGAGCGCCGCGCGCACCTCAGGCACCGCAACCTCACGAACGTGGGCACCGCGCCGTTCGAGCTCCCGCGCCGCCTCGTCGACGGCGCTCGCAACCTCGGGGGTCGCCATCGCGACGAGGTCTCGCACCACGCCGACGCGGAGGCCGCGCACTCCGTCGTCGAGCGTGGCGCACACCGCGAGTGCAGGACGCGTCGCACTCGTCGCGTCGCGGGGATCGTGGCCGCTGACGACCTCGAGCAGGACGGCTGCGTCCTCGACGGTCGCCGCGAGCGGGCCGATCTGGTCGAGCGACGAGGCGAACGCGATGAGCCCGTAGCGCGACACGCTACCGTAGGTCGGTTTGACGCCGACGACGCCACAGAGGGCTGCCGGCTGACGAATCGAGCCGCCGGTGTCTGAGCCGAGGGCCGCAGCGACGAACCGCGCCGCGACCGCGGCAGCCGACCCACCCGATGACCCCCCGGGCACCCGATCGAGGTCGTGAGGGTTTCGCGTCGGACCAAAAGCGGAGTGCTCCGTCGACGACCCCATCGCGAACTCATCGAGGTTGGTCTTGCCGACGAGGACGGCCCCGGCGCCGAGGAGGCGCTCGACGACCGTCGCGTCGTAGGGGGGGCGCCAGCCCTCGAGGATGCGCGACCCCGCCGTCGTCGCGAACCCTCTCGTGACGATGTTGTCCTTCACGGCCACGGGGACCCCACACAACGGGCCCGGATCCTCTCCCCGCGAGACTCGACGATCCAGCTCATCGGCCCGTGCGCGCGCTCCATCGACGTCGAGCGCGAGGAAGGAGTGCACATCGGGCTCCTCGATCTCGAGCTGAGCGACGTACGCCTCGAGCACCTCGCGCGCCCGGAGGGTGCGCGAGCGCACCCCTTCGGCCACCTCGCGAACGCCGAGCTCGAGCAGTGCCTCCGGCGTCACGAGCCAAGCTCCGTGATCGGCGGTATGCCGAGCAACCCGTCGTCGTTGAGGCGCCCGGTGAGGGCCAACGCGTCACGCCCGAGGCTCGGTACCGGCTCATCAGGCCGCAGCGTCGTAGTGTCAGAGGCGACGTGCTCCATCGGGGCGAGGTCGCCCACATCGACGCGGCGAACCTCGTCGATGAGCGCGAGCACACCGTCGAGCTCGTGTCGCATCCGCTCCACGTCGGCCTCGGTGAGCTCGAGACGCGCAAGGCGCGCGACGTGGCGGACCTCCGCTCGAGTGATTCCCTCGCGCACGCGCGCCATCCTAGCGAGCTCGCCGGGCGCCTCTAGGACGTGATCGCGCGCACGATGGCAGCCACTCGCTCATCGCGGCTCGCAAGCGCCTGCGCGAGGCCGAGTAGCTTCGTGAGGTCCCCGGTGACCGTGATGCGGCCCTGCAGGAACGCCTCGATGGCCCGCTGGGGATCGAGGTCGACAAAGAGCGACCGCGCCGTGTCGTAGTCGAGCGCGATCGTCACGTCTGGCTCGTCGAGGAGCCCGAGCGCGATGTCGAGCCGTCCTCCAGTCGTGTCGACGTGCGCCTCGATGGCGTCGTCACGAAAGGGTGCACCTCGAATGAGCTGGTTCATCCGAAGCGGCACCGAGACCTCAACGGACTCGACGCCAAGACGCTCGCGCAAGCGCTCGAACTCCTCCAGCCACGCTGGAGAGAGAAACTCGTGCTTGGCAAGCCCCTCGAGCACCGAGGGGTCGAACGTGTCCATCGTACCACCCTTGGCTCTTGCTACCCCCAGCTTACGAGTTCGGCGCGAGGACGAGATTCACGGCGGTCCCGACCGGCACGAGCGTGCCCGGCGCCACACCTTGCCCGACCACGCTGACCGTGCTGCCGAGGTAGGCAGCGATCGCGTTGAGCGATAGTCCAAGCGGAGTGGTGAGCGCCCCGTAGGTGAGCTTCGCGCCCTGGAGCACAGCCTCGGCCTCGGGGAACGTGTCGCCGAGGACGTCCGGCACGGCGACGTCAGGAGGTCCGAGCGAGACCACCACCGTGACCGTCGCGCCGAACGGCGCGACGGTCGATCCGGGCGGTGTCGTCGAGATCACGTCTCCCTGCGGCACGGTGGTGGAGTACGCCTGCTTCGTCGTCACCGAGAAGCCCGCTGCTCGCAGTGCCGACGTCGCCACGGCGACGCTGTCGCCGAGCACTGCGGGTACCGGGCGCGGCGGTGGCCCAGCCGAGACGATGAGCTCTGCGGCGGCGTGCCAGGGGACACGAGTCGCCGCTTGGGGCTCGCCGATGACGCTGCCGACCGGCGCGGTCGCAGAGTAGGCTCGCCGCACCGCCACCCGTAAGCCGACGCGCCCGAGGGCACGCTCAGCGTCGGCGAGCGTGAAGCCGACGACGTCTGGTACCACGACGGGCGCGTGGCCGAGGGAGACGATGAGCTCGAGCGCGCTGAGCGCGTGCGCACTGCGCCCCGCCCTAGGAGACGTCCCCACGACCCGGCCGAAGGGCACCGACGCACTGTAGGCGTGGATCTCGCTGACGCGGAGGAACCCTGCCGACACGAGCATGCGCCGCGCTAGCACCGGCTCGAATCCGGCGACACGCGGCACCCTCAGCCGACGAA
>SIRY01000160.1 GCA_004366215.1 Actinomycetota bacterium
GCCACGTACGACACGATGGACCCCCGACACATGGCCAGCATGGCTGCGCGGCTCCCACGGGGCTCCTACCTTGAGTGCCCGAACGGCAGCCACCTCGCGCTCTACGACGACCAAGAGACGTACATGGCAGGCCTCGTCGACTTCCTCACTGCCTTGTGAGCGCGCGCCGACAGGCTACCAGTGCGCCTCAGGTCAGGCGGAGCTCGGCTCCAAGGCCCACGACGAGCAGGCCTGTCAGACTGAGCACGACCGACCACACGACGGGACGCCCCGCGCTCAGCCGTCCGAGGAGTCCTCCAAGGACACCGAGCACCACGACGCCCGCCACCGCTGAGAGCTAGGGTGCCTCGGGCAGCGCAGCCCCGAGCGCGAGAGGCAAGGGCGCCCCAGCGCAGCTCGCGGTGGCAGCCACCACCGCGCTCGCCGCCGCCTCGCGCAGGATCGCGCGCCCGAGGTTCGAGGTCGCGAGCTTGCCCGCACGCGTGAGGTTGAGCTCACGCTCAGCGCGGCGAAGGCCGAGTCGCAGGTTCGAGTACTCAGCGACGAAGACCGTGAGGAGCGACGTGGCGAGCGCCGCGAGCGCGATGCGCAGCGCGAGCTCGAGGCTCAAGCGGGGCTCCCCGAGCAAGAGCGACGACGCAGCGAGCACGAGTGCGTTGAGGACGCCGTCGCTCACCCCGAGCGCAACGGGAAGCACGACGCGCTGAGCACGGTCCACTACCGAGACCTCGGCACGCGCTCGATGAGACGCTCGCCAAAGGCGATCTCATCGATGCTGTGGACGGCGGCACCGGCTCGCTCGATCGCCGCGATGCGGGCCGTGACGTCGATGTCGTCGCCCTCGACGGTGACGTCCATGCCCACCGTCTCCATGTCGATGCTCGTGACCGTGATGACCGCCCCCTCGACCCCTGCGATGCGATCGATGGCTGCAGCGAGCGTGAGCGTGCCTGGGCGATCCTTCGCGCGGTCCACCTTGAGCAACACCCGTCGAACTCGCACTTGTAGCCTCCTCTCCCGTCGTCACCTCGTGAGGGAGACACTCTGCCGAGGACTCAGCGCTCGTAGGTTCCTACCACCACGCCGAACCCACGGACGTGTCCTCGCATGGCCTCGATGAGCGCCGCTCGTCGGAAACCAGGCTCGAGCCCAAGGGCGCGGTCGAGCGCGAAGAGCTCGATGAAGTAGCGGTGCGGCCCGTGCGCTCGCAGCGGCATGGGGCCGACGTACCCGCGCAGCCCGAGAAGGCTACGACCGAAGACGGCTCCAACGAGCGGGCTCGGCTGCCACAGCGCCCCCTCTGGGGCCGCGTCCACGATGGGGTCGATGCCCGCGACGAGGGCGTGGACGGCAGGCAGACGTCGAGGGGCGTCAGCATCTTCGACGACAAGGACGAGTTCGACGGCATCAGCCGGCACTCCTGACCACGCGAGCGGGGGCGAGAGGTTGAGACCGACGAGTCGGCCGCGGTAGCGCGCAGGAATCTGCTCGCCGTCACGGAACGCGGGGCTCGTCACGGTGATGGTCGCCGCGCCGTCGACGCCCACCGTCGCCATCACGAGCACCCCGGTACCTGCGCGCCGTGAGCGAAGGAGTGGCCCAACGATCCCAATGGACAACCCTGTCTCCCTCCGCGCTCACCCCACAAGGAGCCTACCCGTAGCCCACCCGGTGCGTGAGCGTCGAGACCAACTCGACGAGCCGCTCACACCGTGCTATGGTCGAGGGTGCACGGGAGTCCCACCGAGGGGCTGAGAGGGCGGTAGGCCGCCGACCGTTGGAACCTGATCCGGCTCACACCGGCGGAGGGAGGCGATCTCATGGTGCAGCGTCTTGGCAGCCCGCGTCGTCGCTCGGCGGCACCGCAGGCGATCTCGGTTCCACCACTCGATCCGCGTCACCGGCTCTGCGAGCGCCTCGCACCGCCGCTCGACGACCTCGCTCGCGGAGACAGGGACTCGATCAGCGTCCCCACCATCAGCGTCGTCACGAGCGAGGGCGAGGTTACCTTGCCGACCACGCTGCCGACGGCTGAGCTCGGCCCTGCCGGGCTAGTGCAACCACGCGCAGCGGTCCTCGCGCGTCGCTACGCGCGAAGCGTGCAGCGCTCGCTGCCGCCGGGCGAGCTCCCCGCGACGAGCGCGCCTCGCCCCACCTACGCCGCCGACGACGCCCTCACCCAACGGACGCTCGCGCGCGAGGGCTGGGCAAGCTGGGAGCTCCGCTGTGTCGCGGCGCGAGAGCAGGTCCCCCTCTCGACGGTCATTGAGGACGTCGCCGCCGGCCGTGCGGTCGTCCCGGCGAACCCGAACCACCCTGAGCTCGTCCCTACGATCATCGGCCGCCGCTACCGCACGAAGGTCAACGTCAACCTCGGTGCCTCGAGCGTCCGGGCCGACGTCGAGGAGGAGCTCACCAAAGTCGCGATCGCGCTCCAAGGCGGTGCGGACACCGTCATGGACCTCTCGACGGGAGGCCGCGTAGCGTGGATCCGCGAGTGGATCATCCGCAACAGCCCGGTTCCCGTCGGCACGGTGCCGATCTACGAGGCACTCGAGCGCGTCGGCGGTCACCCGGAGCGGCTCAGCTGGTCGCTCTTTGCGGAGGTGCTCGAAGAACACGCGCTCCAGGGCGTCGACTACGTCACCGTCCATGCCGGCCTTCGCGCTCGCCACCTCGCTCTCGCAGCGCGTCGCACGACGGGCATCGTCTCGCGCGGTGGCTCACTCGTCGCGGCGTGGTGTCGCCACCACGGTCGGGAGAACTTCCTGTACGACCACTTCGACGACCTCCTCGCCATCGCGGCACGCTACGACCTCACCTTGTCGCTCGGTGACGGCTTGCGGCCCGGGTGCATCGCCGATGCGAACGATGCGGCACAGTTCGCT
>ML178770.1:0-2111 GCA_004366215.1 Actinomycetota bacterium
CCTTCCGTCGCTCGACTTCTCTCGCGGGAACGACCCGCCAGCCTGATTGTAGCTCAACGCCGCTGCGTCACCCCTGATTCCAGCGCACACGCCACTAGAATCCTCGCCGTGACGAGCGACCCCGAAGCCGAGGCTGCGCGCCTCCGTGCCGACCTGCTCGCTGCAGACGCGCGCGACCTCGTGTCGAACCACGCGTACGGGCTCTTCGAGCTGGCTCGACTCTACCTCGGCGAGGACGCACCGCGCCTCGCTGACGCTTCGCTCGCGATCGACGCGCTCGCAGGGCTGCTCCACGCGACGAGTGACCGCCTCGGGGAGGCAGGTCCTCTCCTCGAGAGCGGCCTGCGTCAGCTCCAGCTCATCTTCGTCCAGCTGTCGGAGCGCGCGACGAGCGGCCCTACCCAGCCCTAAGCCGAGCGGCCCCGGAGCTTGTGGATCCACGTCGCCTCAAGCGCACCCCGGTACGCAGCCGCAACTCGGACGAGTACTCGCTGGCCGACGTCGACGCTGCGGGTCCCGTCGTCGACGACGATGCAGTGGAAGTCGACGAGCTGACCTCCCTCGAGCTCGAGGACGCCGAGGCCGACGGCCGCGTCGAACGCGACGACCTTTGCCGGGAGGACGGCATCAGGACTCACGACGGGTCGAGGACGGCGCTCTCCAAAGCCACCACGGATGACTCGGCGTCGACGCAGCATCGCGCTAGGGAACGATCTTCGACAGTGGCAGCTCGAGGATGTCGCTCGCCCCTGCGTCCTTGAGGGATGGGATCAGCTGGTTGATGCGCTCCCGCGGCACGACTGCTTCGACGGCGAAGCCCTGACCACCGTAGAGTTCGCTCACCGTCGGGGCCTTCATCGCCGGCAACTCCGCGATGATGCGCTCGAGAGCGTCGCTCGGCGCGTTGAGCTTGACGAGCACAGCGTGCCGAGCGGCGAGCGCGCCGGCGAGGAGCGTGTGAATCTGCTCCATCGCGTGTCGCCGCGGGCCGTCCTCGACGGAGGCAGGGTTGGCGATGAGCTCCGTGTGCGACACGAGGAGCTCGTCGAGGATCCGAAGCCCCTGTGCGGCGAGCGCGCGTCCGGTCTCGGTGATCTCGACGACGGCGTCAGCGATCTCGGGTACCTTGGCCTCTGTCGCCCCGTAGGACGGCATGATGTGCGCCGTGATGCCGAGGCGCTCGACGTAGCGAGCGGTGAGCCGGGGGTACTCCGTTGCGATGCGAACCCCATCTGGCAGCTCACGCGGATCGTGGATCGCGGCGTCCCTCGCGACGGCGAGCACTACTCGGATCGGCCGCGACGACGTCTTCGAGTAGCGCAGCGACCCGAGCGACACGACGTGCGCTCCAGTCTCTTCGACCCAGTCGCGTCCGGTGATGCCGAGGTCAAAGAGCCCCTCAGCGACGTACACGGGAATCTCCTGGGGTCGCAAGATGCGCACCTCGGCGATGCGCGGGTCGTCGATGCGTGCACGGTACGAGACGTCGCTCTCGCGATCGATCGGCAGGTCAGCTGCGCGAAAGAGGTCAAACGTCGCTCGCTCGAGCGACCCCTTCGGTACGACGAGCCGTAGCACCCTCACGCCCCTCCCGTAGCGTCGATCTGCCGGTAGAGGTCACACAGCCGCACGGCGACGAGAGCTGCGTCGTAGCCCTTGTTGCCCTGCTTGCCACCGCAGCGCTCGAGGGCCTGCCCAAGGTCATCGACTGTGAGTGGCGCGGCGGCCACGGTGACCGGCGCTCCCTCCCCAGCGGCCGCCGTCCCGTTCTGCTCGATCTCGGCCCCGGCGGGCGGACGCGTGGTGAGGACCGTGACCTGCGCCGCCGCCTCGGTCAGGCCACGGGCCAGGGCCCGCAGCCGGAAGGACGCGGCGGCCGGCTCGGGGGCGAAGATGCGGCTGACGATGACGATGCGGCGGGGAGTCACGGGACCACCTGTTCGGAGCTGCTCGACGGGAGGGGGCGGAACGCACGGGGCCGGCCACGACGTCGCCGGGCACGGGCGGTACCACTGTACTGGCCCGGCACCGGCCCCCGGGCGGGCGCGCCCCGGGCCCGCTAGCGCACGGCGCGGCTCGTCCACGCGGGCACGCCGGGGCGGGAGCGCAGG
>ML178770.1:2121-5334 GCA_004366215.1 Actinomycetota bacterium
GCTCGCCTCCTTCGCAACAACCTCGTAGTGGTCCGTCTCGCCTCGGATGACAGCACCGCACACGATAACCCCCGCAAGGTCAGTGTGGCGCGCGAGCAGCCGCGCGAGCGCTCCGGGAAGCTCGAGGGCACCAGGCACCCACACCTCGAGTGGCTCGGCCGCCCCTGCTTCGCGGAGCCCTCGGCGGGCGCCGTCGACGAGGCGCTCCCCGACGAGGCCGTTGAAGCGCGCTGCGAGGATCGCGAAGCGGTCGGTCGGACGCGCGACGGCGCGGCCCTCAAGGAGCGTCACGAGCACCTCCGAGGTCGAGCAGATGACCGAGCTTGGCGGCCTTCGTCTCAAGGTAGTGCACGTTCTCCGGTCGCACACCGCTCACGATGGGCACCCGCTCGACGATCTCGAGGCCAAAGCCGCTGAGCCCCCCGTACTTGGCCGGGTTGTTCGTGAGCAGCCGCATCCGCCGCACGCCGAGGTCCACGAGGATCTGAGCCCCGATACCGTACTCTCGAGCGTCGACGGGCAGGCCGAGGCGCTCGTTCGCCTCGACCGTGTCGAGGCCCTCGTGTTCTTGGAGGTGGTACGCACGCAGCTTGTGACCAAGGCCGATGCCCCGCCCCTCGTGCCCGCGGAGGTAGACGAGCACGCCTCGGCCCTCGCTCGCGATCTTGGCAAGCGCGGCTCGCAGCTGCGGGCCGCAGTCGCACCGGAACGACTCGAAGATGTCACCCGTGAGGCACTCGGAGTGCACGCGGACCAGCACCGGCGCTCCGTCGTCGACAGCTCCCATCGTGAGGACGAGGTGCTCGTCGTGTGGCTCGAGAATCGAGCGGTACACGACCGCTTGGAATGCTCCCCACTGCGTCGGGATCGTCGCTTCAGAGCCCTCGACGCGTCGAACCAGCGTGTCCCGCGCCGCCCGATAGCGGATCAGATCTGCGATCGAGATGAGCACGAGGTCCTCCCGCGCTGCGAGCTCAGCCAGCTCAGGCAGCCGAGCCATGCCTCGACGGTCACGAGTCGTGATCTCCGCGAGCATCGCCGCCGGTCGTCGGCCGGCGAGGCGTGCGAGGTCGACACCGGCCTCGGTGTGCCCCCCACGCTTGAGGACGCCCCCCTCGCGAGCGCGCAACGGAAAGACGTGGCCGGGGCGCACAAAGTCGCTCGGACGCGAGCGCGGGTCAGCGACCAGCGCGACCGTCCGCGCCCTGTCAGCGGCTGAGATCCCCGTCGTGACCCCCGTCGCCGCGTCGACGGTGACCGTGAACGCAGTCTTTCGCGGGTCAGTACCGTGCTCGACCATGAGCGGCAGCTCGAGCGCGTCGAGCAGCGCTCCCTCTGCCGCGACGCAGATCATGCCAGACGTGTGTTCGAGGTAGTAGGCGACGTCCTCCGCTCCCACTGCGTCGGCCGGCATGATGAGGTCGCCCTCGTTCTCGCGATCCTCATCGTCGACCACGATGACCTTCTGGCCTCGACGGAACGCCTCGATCGCCGCCTCGATGGGCGAGAACGAACGCGCAGGCTCACTCATCTGTCCTCCACAACCGCACGGCGCGCGAGCTCAACCCAGCGTGCGACGTACTTGCCGACGATGTCGAACTCGAGGTTGACGAGCGCACCTTCTCTCAGCAGCCCGAGGTTGGTGCGCTCTCTCGTCTCGGGAATGAGGGCGACGACGACGCCCTCGTTCGTGAGGCTCGCGACGGTGAGCGCTACGCCGTTGATCACGATCGTTCCCTTCTCGACGACGAGGTGGGCCGAGCGCGCCGGGACCGTCACTTCGATCCCCTCGTCGTCACACCTGGCCACCTGGCCGACGCCGTCCACGTGGCCGAGGACGAGCCCTCCGTCGAGCAGCGTGGTCAGCGTCACCGATCGTTCGACGTTGACCGGCGCGCCGCTAGCCAGCTGTCCAAGGTTCGTCCGCCGAATCGTCTCCGGCACGACGTCGACGCCGAAGCGCTCATCAGTCGTTGCAACGACCGTCAAGCACACACCGTTGCACGCAACAGAGGAACCTCGCGGGAGCTCCGCGTCCCAGTCCTCGCGGCCGAACCAGAACCGTGAGGACTCCCGACCGACGAAGGGCACCGTCCGCTCCACGATCCCAGAGAACACACATCACCTCCAGGCGTCACGGACTCCAACGCCCCCGGATCAGCCTACCCTGGGAACGTCGCCCGAGTGACCTGCTGCTCAAAGGCCCAGTAGCGAGCGAAGAGCTCCTCACCCGCGGGGAGTCGCAGCCACCCGACCAGGTCCGGCTCCGCCCGCTCCACCTTGAGCCACCGCCCTCGAAGCGCGTCGTCGAGTGAGCGAGGCCGACCCAGCGTGAACGCTCGCACTGCCCGTGAGTCCCCAAGCACGGCCGGCGCGATGCCAACGAGGAGCTCGTCGACGACCTCGGCGTCGAGGTACGCCCCGAGGAGCGTGGGCCCTCCCTCGACGAGGACTGCGACCCACCCGCGCCGAGCCGCCTCCTCGAGGAACGCCCGAGGGGGAAGCTCGCTGACCTCGAAGCCCGAGCGCACCTCGACGCTACCGCCCCGGGACGCGACGACACGCTGCGGCTGCCGCGTCGCGCGGCGGCCACCCGGTCGCGCGGTGAGCTCCGGGCGGTCGACCTCGTAGGTCCTGCGACCGACCACGATCGCGTCCACGCGGGCTCGCAGCCGATGGCCCTCGTCACGTGCTCGCTCGCCGGTGATCCACTTCGACCGGCCCGCAGCGTCGCTCACGGCGCCGTCGAGCGTCATCGCCACCTTGCCAATCACCCAGGGACGCAGCCGGAGGCGGTGTGAGACGTAGGGGGCGAGCTCCTCGAGGATCGCTGCGCGCTGAACGCGAGGCGCGAGCTCGACCTCGATCCCGGCCGCTCGCAGCGCGCGGAGGCCGCGGCCTGAGACCCGCTCGTCGGGGTCGACGAGACCCACCTCGACGCGACGAATGCCTGCAGCGATGATCGCGTCGACACACGGGGGGGTACGGCCGTGGTGCGCACAGGGCTCGAGCGTGACGCTCAACGTGGCGCCGCGAGCCCGGTCGCCGGCTGCACGGAGCGCAGCGACCTCGGCGTGGTCCCCTCCAGGAGCTGCCGTGCGACCTACGCCCACGACGTCGGAGCCCACGCTCACGACCGCACCGACCCAGGGGTTCGGTGCTGCAACCGCCCGGGACCGCGCAGCGAGGCGGCGAGCCAGGGCAAGCGCCTCG
>SIRY01000163.1 GCA_004366215.1 Actinomycetota bacterium
CGCCATCGCCTTCAACGACGTCGACCTAGGGCTGCGCATGGGTGAGCTCGGCCTCCGGAACGTGGTTGTGCCGAGTGTCACGGTGCTGCATCGCGAGGGGGCGTCGCGAGGTCATGATGGGTTTCGAGTCACAGCCTGGGAGCGCTTTACGGGAGAGGTGGAGACGTTTCGACACCAGTGGGGTGAACTCGTGTGGCAGGATGCGCACGGCAGTGCTCGTCAACGGCCGAGTGGGATCAGCGATCTAGGGACGTGGGAGTCCTCGCAGCCCTGGGAGCACGAACTGGCGGTCGTGAGCCTCGGAGGTGCGTTTGGACCGACCCTCGAGCAGCTTCGGCTGCAGGGGGGTGCCTCCGTGAGGGTGCGGTCGTGGTGGCCAGGAGATCTCGGCGACGGGGCGCTGTGGGTGCGAGAGTGTCTGCTCGGCGTTGAGAGCGGCGTAGAGGGTTCTACGGTTCGGGGTCGGCTTCGAAGTGGGGGGGATGGCGACGCGGTGCTCGATCTGTGTTTTCGACTCGAGCGGTACGAGGGTGGCCAGCGTGCAGTCGTGCGGTTTAGCAAGGATCGGGCACCGCGCATCTGCGTGAAGCGAGGGGGTGTGGCAGAGCTCGAGTTGTGGCTCGAGGAGCCGAAGGAGGTAGAGGTCGGGCTGCGGCGGCGTGTCACGCCGCCAGAGCTGGCACACGGCGTGGACAATGGAACGCCGTGGAGCCTGACGTGGGTCATCGTTGGGGAGTGGGAGCAGGCCAAGCCGGCGCGCCCTCTCGCCATAGCAGGCCTGCGGCATCGTCCCGAGCTCGGCGCGAGCTAAAGCTGAACGATCAGTCAGAGTGTCGTCGAAGCTCGTCTCGTCTCCGGTCGACGTCCGGATCCACATCCGCTCTGACACGCGAGACTACGGCTACCTCGACGATCCAGAGGTGCGCTCGACGCCCGTCGCATCGGGCAGCCTGGAGGCAGCGGCGGCCCTCGCCGAGGGGACGACAGGGGTCCGGCTCGTCGTGAGAGCGCAGTCGCCGGTGTGGCGCGTGTGGTTAGGACTAGAGCGTGGCACCGACGTGGTGGACCTCGAGCCGATCGTGCGCGGGGCGCTCCCATCCATCGAGGAACGCTGGGGATCGCTGCTCGTCACTCAGGGCGGCGATGAGCCCTCTGCCCTCGTCGCGCTGCTCGAAGACGGTCAACTGATAGTCGATCTCGAGTCGCGGGAGTGTGCAGAGCTCTTTCGGGCAGGAGGGGAGCTCAGACTCGAACTCGAGCCCCTCGAGCTCGACGCAAAGACCTTAGGGGCTCAGCTTGGGGGCGTCGTTCGACAGCGCGTGAGCAGCGTCCTTCGGCACGTCGAAGCAGAGAAGCGACGCCAAGATCGGCTCATTGATCTCTGGCACATCCGTACCGAAGAGCGGCTGCGAGCGACGGAAGCGCGACTGCGTGCGGCCGAAGAGCGGCTTGATCAGGTGCGGAGTGCGCTTGCTCGTCGGCTACGCGACGCTGGTCTCAGCGAGCGTCCGGATGGCACCGTCCGACCGCTCGTGGCCCGTTTCATCGGCCACCGTGCAACGCACCACGACGATGCATGGCTAGCTGAGACGTTGAGCGACGACGACAGGAACGCCATCGCTGCCCGCATCGCGTCGATGGCTTCCCCGCCGACGATCTCCGTCGTCATGCCGGTGTGCGATCCGCCGGTCGAGTTTCTCGAAGAGGCCATCGATTCGGTCCTCTCGCAGCTGTATCCCTACTGGGAGCTGTGTCTTGCGGACGACGCTTCGGAGGACCCTGCGGTGATCCGTGTGCTCGACGCAGCGACGAGCCGTGATCCTCGGATACGGCTCGTGCGTCGCAGCGAACGGGGGCACATCACGCGAGCCTCGAACTCGGCGCTCGAGGTGGCGACGGGAGACTGGGTGACGTTCCTCGACCACGACGACGCACTGACGGAGCACGCACTCTTTCTCGTGGCTGACGCCATCACCCGCCATCCGGGCGTGCAGCTCATCTACACCGACGAAGACAAGCTCGACGAGCAGGGAAGGCGCTGCGAACCAGCGTACAAACCCGGTTGGAGTCCAGACCAGCTGCTCTGGGCCAACTACGTCGCCCACCTCGTGGCGTACACTCGAGAGCGCGTCTGGGCTCTCGGAGGCTTTCGCGAGGGCACAGAGGGTGCCCAGGATTGGGACCTCCTCCTTCGCTACAGCAGGGGCTTGCGCCGCGAAGAGGTGGTCCACATTCCTGCGATCACCTACCACTGGCGCCGCCACGCTGCGTCGACGTCGGCGACGATCGACGCAAAGCCCTACGCCATCGAGGCCCAGCGCGCCGTCCTCAACGACGCACTCGCTCCCGAGGGGGGATACGTGACCCCGAGTCCACACCCGGACATGTGGTGGCCACACTTCACCCTGCGAGGACGCCCGTCGGTCGCGATCGTCGTGCCGACGCGTGACGGTGGCACGATGCTCGCAGAGTGCATCGACAGCGTTCTTGCCACGGACTACGACAACTTCACGGTCGAGATCATCGACAACGGCAGCGTGGAGCCGACCACGCTCGAGCTCCTAGATCACCTGTCACGCGACGCGCGCGTCCACATCCATCGCTACCCGTATCCGTTCAACTACGCGCGGATGCACAACGAGGTGGTGAGGCGGCTCCAGGCCGAGTTCCTCGTCTTGCTGAACGACGACACGCGGATCATGAGCTCCGACTGGCTGCGAGAGCTCCTCGCGTTTGCCCAGCGTGAGGGTGTCGGCTGCGTCGGGCCGATGCTGGTCAACGAGGATGGGGACATCATCTCGGCTGGAAGTGTCCTCGATGGCACTGGCTCATCACACATCACCTTCTCCGCGCACGAGAAGCGCTCCAATCCTCTCGCCACCGCTGTCCGGAATCCGTCGGCGGTCACTGCTGCGTGTCTCCTGGTACGTCGAGCGGTGTGGTGTGCGGCTGGCGGCATGGATCCGCGGCTCGCCGTCGCCTTCAACGACGTCGACCTAGGGCTGCGCATGGGTGAGCTCGGCCTCCGGAACGTGGTTGTGCCGAGTGTCACGGTGCTGCATCGCGAGGGGGCGTCGCGAGGCAAGGATACGGCTCGTCTTTCACGCGCAGCAGCGTACGCTGCCGAAGCACTCACGTTCGGGAGTCGATGGCCCTACGTCGTTGCGCAGGATCCTCAAGCTCCGGCGTACCTGGGGCGCGACGATCGAAGACGAGAGACCGGACGCAGCACCGCCCCCCTCGGAGACAGGCAGCTGGACCTCGGCAGGTGGCGCCGCTTTGGACGAGTGATCGGCGCGTTGGAGCTACACGGAGGCGACACGATCGAGACGCGACTGCTGCCAGGTGTCAAGGAGGTTCGGGGCGCCTACGTCATCAGAGAGATCGCGGTGGCCTGTGAGGGGTGGAGCCCCTCTGCCCGCGTGGTCGGAACGCTCATCGACGCCTCGGGAGCGCAGCGGCTCGAGACGGTGGCACCTGATTTGGCGCGCGGTCAGCTCGTCTTTTCACTGAGGCACCTCAACGCACAGTTCTCACCGGGAGCTCAGCTCGTCGTGACCGTGCTCGGCGGAGCGGACAGCTGGATTCGACTGCCGCAGCACCTTGCGCCAGGGATCGAGCCATCCGACGGCGAGAGCGGGGGTCTGCCGTGGCTGCTAGACGTCGTGACGTCGGTGTCGCCTGAGCTCGTGATCGCTCCTCGCTCGCAAGAGAGCACCTGACGGTCAAGACCGCCGGGGTGCAACGTGACACGACGGAGCTAGCAAGCTCACGCTCGACGGCGCCGCGGTGGAGGTCTCACGGACCTCTCGGAGTGCGAAGTGACCGTCTTGGTAGGAGAGGTGAGAACTCGCCGCGACGCCATCGCGTGGCGCTGACGCCACGGCTGAGGTGAGGCGCCACGGGTAGTGGTCCGAGCGGGTGCCCACGTCGGTGGTGGGCGCCCCACTGGGCCGTGACCCCAGTGGTACGCGAGCTGGTGGGGTGCTCGCTCCAATCCAGTGACCCAGGGTCAAGCTCTGCGGCTAGCTCGGTGCCCGCAGGGAGGCAGGGGCCGTCGGCGAGCCACGGGGTCACCGTGTGCCGAGTCTCTGCCTCGGAGAGCGGTGAGCGACGCTATGTCCCGGGCTCCCCGAGGCCAAGGTCGTCGGCGGTGAGGAGACTCACGAACGGTATCGGGGCGATGCGGTCAGCCGCCTGACCTCCTCGATCTACCACTGCAAGCGCTTGCACGACGGTCGCGCCGAGGTGGGAGACCGCCTCGATCGCCCGCAGCAACGAGACGCCTCGCGTCGGCGTGTCCTCGACGACGCAGACGTGGTCGTCCGGGTCGAGAGCACCCGCGATCGCGCCGCCTTGGCCGTAGTCTTTCGGCTCTTTGCGGACGCTAAAGGCTTTGAGCGGTCGTCCACGAGCCTGGGCAAGCGTGGCAGTTGCGAAGGCGATCGGATCAGCCCCCATCGTCAGCCCGCCGATCGCGGTCACGGACGGATCGAGGACGTCGAGGACGAGCTCCGCCGTTGTGAGGAGGACCATAGGTCGGCAGATAGCACGCTTGGTGTCGATGAACCACGTCGAGCGCTCTCCCGACTTCAGCGTGAACTCTCCTCGCAACACGGCGTAACGCTGGAGCGCTTCGATCAGCGTGCTCAGGCGTCGATCCACTCCACTCCCTCCCTCGACCGCTCGATGACGCCAAGGTCAATGGCCGTCGGCACGGCAGCTTGGATGGCCGGCTTTGCCGCAGGCGGCGCGACGAGAACCATGCCGACTCCGAGGTTGAAGGTGGTTCGCATCGTCGTGAGCGGGACGTCTCCGTCGTGGGCGATGTGGGTGAAGATCTCGGGCCACGGCCAGGGACGGATCGCGACCCCGTAGTCGGGCGGTAGCACCCGCTGCAGGTTTGCCGCAAGACCGCCCCCGGTCACGTGAGCGGCTGCGTGCAGCAGCCCCGCCTCGGTGAGAGCTCGAACCGTCGGGGTGTAGAGCACCGAGGGCTCGACGAGGGCGTCGTAGAGGAAGCGGCCGTCTGCGAGCGAGGGGCCGCGCCGACCGCTCCGAACTTGCTCGAGAAGCTCGGCGTAGATCGCTCGGATGAGGGAGAATCCGTTCGCGCGCACGTTCGGTGAGGGCAACCCGAGGACGACGTCTCCGTTTTCGACCCGGTGAGCTCCGAGCGACTGGTCAGGGTCGAGGATGCCGACTGCGAATCCAGCGAGGTCCACCTGTCCCGGCTCGAGGACGCCTGGGTGTTCGGCGAGCTCACCTCCGACGAGGGATGCGTTGACCTCGAGGAGGGCGGTCGCGATCGACTCGACGATGAGCGAGACGAGCGCCGGGTCGACGGCGCCCATGGCCAGGTAGTCGAGGAAGAAAAGCGGTTGCGCCCCAGTCGTGACGAGGTCGTCGACGCACATCGCCACGAGGTCTCGCCCGAGCCCCTCGTAGCGTGCGCCCGCGCGAGCGACCTCGGTCTTGGTGCCAACGCCGTCGGTGGTCGAGACCAACGTAGGTCGCTGTCCGCCGAGTCCGCTGATGTCGAAGGCCGCTCCGAAGCCTCCGATGGGGGTCAGGACGCGAGGTGAGAACGTCCGTCGTGCGATCTGCGCGATGCGAGCGACCGAGGCGTCGGCTGCCGCGAGGCTCACTCCGGCGTCGTCGTAGTTCATTGCTCCTCCGAGGTGGCGTGAGCGGCTCGGCCGCACTGCAGCCGAGCCGCTGGCGGTCGGGGCCTCCGAGGGACGCTCGACCTCATCAGAACCCCGTCTTGCTGCAGTTGGTGCACGGCTCGCCTCGAGCTCGCTCTGGGTAGCCGGGTGCGGCGACGAGGGAACGAGGTCGGATCGGGCTACCCACCAGCTTCCCCCCGACGGCGCCGAGCATGGCCTCCTCGGTCTCACCGAGGACTTCGGGGTACCGGCCGGTCAGACACGCATCGCAGCATCCGTCGTCCAGGCCGATAGCGGCACGCAGGTCGTCGAGGGGGAGGTAGGCGATTGAGTCGGCACCGAGCTCCGCTGCGATCTCATCCTCGCCAAGGCGCGCGGCGAGCAGCTCGGGGCGGCTCGGCGTGTCGATGCCGTAGAAGCACGGCCAGCGGTACGGGGGGGAAGAGATCCGCAGGTGCACCGCATCGGCTCCTGCGTGACGGAGTAGCGTCACAATCTGGCGAGTCGTGGCGCCTCGAACGACCGAGTCGTCGACCACGATGAGTCGCTTGCCGCGGACGTTGTCCTCGAGCGCGTTGAGCTTACGACGGATGGCGTGCGCTCGCTGCAGGGCGCCTGGATTGATGAAGGTACGTCCGATGTAGCGGTTCTTCACCAGCCCCTGGCCGTAAGGGATGCCTGATGCGAGCGCGTAGCCCTCTGCGGCTGGTAGGCCTGAGTCAGGGACGCCCATCACCATGTCTGCCTCAACCGGTGCTACTCGAGCGAGCCGCTCTCCCATCCGACGTCGGGCTCCGTGGACTTCAATCCCAAGGAGCTTGGCGTCGGGGCGAGCAAAGTAGACGAACTCGAAGATGCACAGGTGCTGGTAGCGCGAGCCGGGAATGTAGGCCTGCGTAGCACCATGGTCGTCGATGACGAGCACCTCTCCCGGCTCGAGCTCGCGCTCGACGCGTGCACCGATGACGTCGAGTGCCGGTGTCTCTGAAGCAAGCACCCATCCCCCGTCGCTCAGCCTGCCGACGCAGAGCGGGCGAAACCCGTGGCGATCCCTCGCCCCGATGAGGTGGCGCCCATCGGTCATGACCAACGAGAAGGCGCCGTGGAGCTCTGCGAGCGCTCCGGCGATGGCCTGGGCAACTTCGGTGGTGTCTGCACCAGCGTGCGCGAGCGCCTCTGCGACGACGCGTGCGATGCGCTCTGTGTCCGACGGGCGAGCGCCATCCGCTGTGGTCGATGCTCCGTCGGTGAGGTTGCCGTTGTGGGCGACGGCGACTTCAGCGTGGTCGCTACTGTGCAGGAGGGGCTGTGCGTTACTCCATGATCGGTCACCGGCCGTGGCGTAGCGTGTGTGGCCGATTGCGAGTCGGCCTGGAAGCGAGCGCAGCGTTGCCTCGTCGAAGACAGAGGCGACCAGGCCGAGATCTTTGACGACCGTGATCCTGCCGTCATGAACGGCGGCGATACCTGCTGACTCCTGGCCTCGGTGCTGGAGCGCGTAGAGCCCGTCGAAGACGGCGAACGAGGCAACCGAGGACTTCGACCCAAGCAGGACGCCAAAGACGCCGCACGCCTCTTCTGGGTGGTCGCCCGGGACCAGTCGCCGACTCCTCACCTCTCCCGCCGAGCTCGTCGAGCCAGGCTCTGCTTGTCGTCGCACCGCGATTCCTTGGCTTGCGTCGTGGTCGGAACCGGTTTCGATCCGGTGACCTCACGCTTTTCAGGCGTGCGCTCTACCAACTGAGCTATCCGACCGTGGTCCACGCCACAGCGGCGTGGCTCCAGCGGACCTGACGGGATTTGAACCCGCGACCTCCGGCTTGACAGGCCGGCGTGCACTCCGAGCTGCACCACAGGTCCCCGCAAGGGGCTCGGGCCCGGGGGCCCTGGGCCACCTCAGTATAGGTCGGCTGCGCCGCCGAGGCGCGCGATGAGATCGAGGAGCGCGAACGCTGCGCTCTCTGGCACCTCGAGGTCACCGTAGCCCACGAGCGGCAGTAGGCCCGGCTTGAAGTCCCCGTGGGCGTCCGACCCTCCGGTAGCGATGATTCCGAGCCGGTGCGCGAGCGCGGCCAGCTGCACTCGGAGGGGAGGGTCGTAGGCCGCGTAGTACGCTTCGATGCCGCCGAGACCCGCGGCTACGAGCGGCCGCAGGAGGGACTCAACGCGCTCGAACGAGGAGTCGAGGCTGAGCGGGTGAGCGACGACCGTCGCGACTCGAGCTCGTCGCAGCACCGGCTCGACGTCGTCGAACCTGTGCCTGGCCTTTGGAACGTAGAGAGGTCGTCCGCGGGCAAGCCAGCGGTCAAACGCGTCGGCGACGTCGATCGCGTACCCGTGGGCGACCAGGACTGCCGCGAAGTGAGGACGCCCGACGCTCTTGGCCCCGAGGTGAGACGCGCCGGCAGCTGCGAGTACCTCATCTGCGGTGATCGCAAGGCCGAGCGATCGAGCCCTCTCGAGCATGCGCTCGTTGCGCTCGAGCCGATCTCGCGCGAGCTCGTGGAGCAGTGAGGCGGCTGGATCCTCGAGGAGTCCCGCTCCGTAGCAGAGGAGGTGGAGCGTGCCCGATGGCGCGAGGAGCGAGAGCTCGGCGCCCACGATGAAGCAGGTGTCAGGGGGTAGGGCTGCTCGAAAGGCCGAGATGCCGGCTGTGGTGTCGTGATCGGTGAGGGCTACGCACTGGGGGCGCCCGAGCGACGAGGCGAGGTCTGCCGGCGACACGGAGCCATCTGATGCGCTCGAGTGGAGGTGCAGGTCGATCAGTGCGGGCACGATCGCACCCCCAACGGGATTCGAACCCGTGTTACCGCCTTGAAAGGGCGGCGTCCTTGGCCTCTAGACGATGGGGGCACGGCAACTTAGTGTACGGCCTCTGAGAGCTTCCACTGAGTGCCGGTCGGCGTGTCTTCGACGAGGATGCCACCACGGCTCAGGGTGTCTCGGAGCCGATCGGCGAGCTGCCAGTCCCGAGCGTCGCGTGCGGCGCTTCGCTCCTCGAGGATAGCCTCGACGAGAGGCGCGAGGATCGCTGCGCGATCGATGTGGCCATCGTCGAGATGGCGCAGGATGTGAGCGAGTCCGGCACGGGCTCCATCATCGTCGACACCGACGAGATCCGCGACGACGGCGAGCGCAGCGGCGGGGCCCGCGGTGGCGAGCCGGTCGGCGACGAGCTCGAGCGTGGCGGTGAGCTGTGTCGCCGACCGTCGCGAGGGGCTCACCGACGACTGGTCCAAGATGTCGCGGACCTCGGTGAGCGCAAGCTCCGCAGGAGCCTGAAACGCCTGTTCTTCGCCCTGCCGCCGCAGCGTGAGCCGACCCTTGCCAAGGACTCGCACCCGATGGGCGTCAACGATGACCGCTGTGTGCTCGTCGACGCCGAGGATACCTGCGTCCTCAGGAAGATCACGCTCCAGCTGACGGAGGCGCCGATCCCCGACGTAGCAGAACCGGGTGTCGTGCGTCGCACCTTCCTTGTTGTCGTAGTGCGGGATGACTGCCGCGCGAAGGCCGAAGCTGCCGAGCAGGTCGAGGCCCCTCAGCCAGTACGGGTCGTGACCGGCCTTGTAGATCTCGTAGACCGGCATCGTCACAAGGCCGGCGGTCAGCGCCGCAGCCGAGGCGAACACGATCGTCGCACCGTCGGCGAGGCGCTGGCGCAGCACGTCCTCGGCGCCGAGGGCGTGGAACTGTTGGAGGGCGTAGCTCGGACTGCCCGGCCCTGCGAAGATGTAGGTGGCCTGAGCCAAGGCCTCGAGTGCACGTCCCCGCTCGAGGGGTGAGAGCGCCTCGACGCGTCGGCAGTGGGCAACCTCGAGACGGGTGCTCAAGCTGACGTCGAAGTAGTCCACCGCCTTCGCGACCAGTTCGTCGGCGTTCTCCTGGAAGCCAAAGGTGGCGTCGAGGAACACGGCGCGCACGTCGTGGAGCTCCTGCAGTAGCCGTCGGTGGATCGCAACCATCGACGGGGCGAGCTCGCCAGAACCGAGTAGCGCGAGCGTCCCGCGAGGATCGTCAGCAGGCATGATGGTGGTATAACGTCTGAAGCGTTGCGGGCGTTCCCACCGTGTGGAACCTCACCACGGGACACGTAGTCACGGGCGGCCGAAGGCTCAGCGCTCGCGCTCTCGTAGACTGCGCTCGCACTCGGGAGTGACACGAGAGCGAGCCACCACAGCAAAAGGAGGCACCGTCCATGCGCATCATCGTCTACGGAGCCGAC
>ML178771.1:0-5276 GCA_004366215.1 Actinomycetota bacterium
CTCGCTCGGTGGCACCGGTTGCTCGGTGACGACGTCCGCTTCGTCACCGGTACCGACGAGCACGGGCTTAAGATCGCGAAAGCCGCTGCCGAGCACGGTGTCACTCCCCAGGAGTGGGTCGACTCGACGAGTGCTCAGTTCCGACACGCTTGGCAACTCCTTGACGTGTCGTATGACGATTTCATCCGGACGACCGAGCCTCGCCACCACGACACCGTCCAGCGCTTCCTCAGCGCGATCTACGAGCGCGGTGACATTTACCTTGGAACGTACGAGGGGCTCTACTGCGTGCGATGCGAGGCCTACTACCAGCCCGCTGAGCTCGAGGAGGGCGACCGCTGCCCAGTACACCACACCACGTGCGAGCGCATGCGCGAGGAGAACTACTTCTTTGCGCTCTCTCGCTACGCCTCGGCGCTCCTCGAGCACTATCACACCCACCCCGAGGCCATCGTTCCAGACAGCCGTCGCAACGAGGTCATACGCTTCATCGAAGGGGGGCTGAGCGACATCTCGATCACTCGAACCTCACTCGACTGGGGCATCCGAGTTCCGTGGGATCCGGCGCACGTGTTCTACGTCTGGTACGACGCGCTCGTGAACTACCTCACCGCGATCGAGTTTGGGCGCGACGAGGCCGCCTTGGCAGCCTGGTGGCCCTTCGTGCACCACCTGCTCGGCAAAGACATCCTGCGTTTCCACGCCGTCTGGTGGCCAGCGATGTGTATGGCTGCTGGCATCGACCCTCCACAGCAGCTCGTCGTGACGGGATGGCTCATCAGCGAGGGCGAGAAGATGTCGAAGTCTCTCGCCAACCAGATCGACCCGCTCGAGGTCTATCGCGTGTTGGGGCAAGACGCACTCCGCCACTACCTGGTACGCTCCTCCGCGATCGGACCCGACTGGGAGGTCTCGCTCGAGGCACTCGTCAACCTCTACAACGCGGAGCTCGCCAACGGCGTTGGCAACCTCGTTGCCCGAGTCTCATCGCTCATCCTCCAGCGACTCGACGGCGACGCTCCTCCGACCGAGGGTGGCCCCCCTGACGACCTCGCGATCGCCGACGCGCTCGAGGCAGCGCGGCACGGTTGGCAGCGTTGGCGACCCAACGACGCCATCGACGCTGCGATGGGGCTCGTCCACCGGGTCAACAGCTACCTAGAAGCGACCGAGCCGTGGCGCCGCAGCCGACCTCGCCACGAAGTAGCCGCCATTCTCGGCGCTGCCCGTGAGGGCACCCGCCTCGCCCTCGCGCTCCTTGCGCCCTCGATACCTGACGGTGCGACGCGTGGCGTCAACGCGCTTGGCTTCTCGTCGCTCGGACCTCTCGAGTGGGGAGGCGGCACGAGCTCGGCTCAGCTCGAGCGCCGTGACCCGCTCTACCCTCGCGCCGACGCCGACACGTTGCCGTGGAGGCGCCTGTGAGCGGCTGGATCGACGCACACGCACACCCTGAGCGAGTTGACCTCGCGGAGGAGCTTCGCTTGGTCCGCTCCGTCGGCGTCGCAGGCTTCGTCGCTATCGGCACCGACGTCGCGACGTCAGAGCAGGCTGCTGCCCTCGTCGCTCAGGTGCGAGACGACGATCCCGACCTCTTCGTTGGCGCGTCGGTCGGCGTCCATCCACATGAAGCGGCACGCACGAGCCTGGTCGAGACGCTTACCGCGCTCGCGTCGCTGGCCTCAGCGCACCCACAGCACGTCGTGGCAGTCGGGGAGTGTGGTCTCGATTACTTCTACGACCACTCCCCCCGCAGCGACCAGCACCGTCTCTTCGAGGCCCAAGCGACCCTCGCCACCGAGCTCGGCCTGCCGCTCGTCGTGCACTCGCGCGATGCCTGGCGCGACACCGTTGCGATCCTTCGCGAAGTGACGAGCGTGCCTGTCATCATCCACTCCTACGCCTACGGGCCTGCGGAGGCAGAGGAGGCGCTCGAGCACGGCTGGTTCCTCTCCTTCTCCGGCATCGTCACATTCAAGAACGCCGAGACCGTCCGCGATGCCCTCCGGCTCGTGCCCCTCGGTCGCCTCCTAGTCGAGACCGACACGCCGTTCCTCGCGCCCGTGCCTGTGCGGGGGAGACCCAACCACATCGCTCACGTAGCGCTCACCGGGCAGTTCGTCGCGCGCGAGCTCCGCGTGGACGATGTCGAGCTCGCAACGACGACGGCCGCTACGACGCGTACCCTCTTTCGACTCCGCCGCCGCGACGACCCTCGTGAGGTCTGACGTGCGGCCAGTCAGCAAGCACGAGATCCTTGACGCGCTGCGCCGAACGGGTCACGAACCTTCGAAGGCTCTCGGACAGAACTTCCTGCTCGATGCCAACATCGCCCGCAAGGAAGCTCAGCTCGCCGCGTCAAGCGGACTGCGAGTCGCTGTGGAGGTGGGCCCTGGCCTCGGATCACTCACGGTCTGGCTCGCCGACCTCTTCGACGAGGTCGTCGCGCTCGAGATCGACCACCGCCTCATCGCTCCACTCGAGGCAGCGCTGGCCGCGCGCAACATTACGAACGTCAGGGTCGAGCACGTCGACGCGCTCGCAGATCCCCTCCCGCTCGAGCGGCGCCCAAGTGCGCTCGTGGCAAATCTCCCGTACCACTCCGGGTCTCAGCTGCTCGTGCGGCTCATCGAGGAGGCCTGGTTCCTCGAGCGCGCAGTCGTCATGGTCCAGGCCGAGTTTGCTGATCGCATCGTGACCCCCGCGGGTCGCCGGGGGTGTTCAGCTCTCGGAGTGAGGCTCGCCCTCAACGTCGAAGCTCGCAGCGTCGCACGAGTCCCGCCTCGGGTCTTCTACCCCCAGCCAACCGTGTGGTCAAAGATCGTCGTCGCAGACCGTCGCCCCGAACCCCTCGCAGCCGTGGAGCCTGCAACCTTCCACGCCACGGTGCTCGCTGTGCGACACGGTTTTGCGCGTCGCCGCCAGATGCTACGCCGCGCCCTCGGGCCCCGCGAGCTCGAGGGGCTCGCTCGGTGCGGGATCGATCCGACCCGTCGGGCCGAGTCGCTCACGCTCGACGAGTGGGTCGCCCTCGGCCGCTCGATCGCCGAGATGGAGCTCTCGTGTCCCTGAGGCTACGGGCGCCAGCGAAGCTCACCCGGTCGCTTCGGGTCGGTGGCGTGCGACCCGACGGCTACCACGACGTCACCATCGAGGCAGTCCACCTCTCGCTCGCCGACGACCTCGTCCTCGACCGCGCCGACACGCCGTCAGTGACGGTCACGACCGACGTCGACTGGATTGACGCGCGCGCCGTTCCGATCGGAGCCGACAACCTCGCCCTGCGGGCGACCCTACTCACCGGCACGCCGACGTCCATTCACCTCACGAAGCGAATCCCGCTCAGCGGCGGGCTCGGTGGTGGCTCCGCTGACGCCGCCGCCGTCCTTCGCGCTCTCGGCGCGCCTCCACAGCGCGCCGTGGAGCTCGGCAGCGACGTCCCGCTGTGCCTCGCCCTCGGCCACGTTCGAGCGACCGGACGAGGCGAAGCCGTCACGCTCCTTGCAGACCTGGCTGCCACCGTGACCCTCATCGTGCCGACGTTTGGCATCTCGACCGTCGACGTCTACAGGACCTGGGACGCACTCGGAGGTCCACACGACGACCGCGAGGACCCGAACGACCTCGAACCGGCCGCTTTCACCGTCGAGCCCCGCCTCGCGGAGCTCGCCGCCGCAGCCTCACGTCGGGTCGGTGAGCGACCGCGACTCGCTGGCGCTGGCTCGACCCTCGTTTGGTGGGCGTCCTTCGACGAGCTAGGCTTCGTCGCCCAGCTGGAACGAGCGGGCGTTCGCGCCAGAGCGGAGCGCTTCGACGGCCTACCCGTGTGGCTGATCGAGGCGACGAGCCTGCCTCGTCAGGATCCAATCTTCGACACCTCAACGAGGTCTCCGGTCACGCAGACGCGCCACGGTGGGACCCGCGCGGTCTAGCGACCTGCCCGACGCTGCCAGCGCGTCTTCTTCATCATCTTGCGGTGCTTCTTCTTGCGCATGCGCTTGCGGCGCTTCTTGATGAGAGAGCCCATGGAGGCCACAGGCTAGTCGCCCCTATGGCACTGAGGCCCGATCACGAGGGGACCAACGGCCCTGCGTCGCCGCGCGACGTCCTCGTAGGATGCCCTACGGGGTCGCGCTCGAGCTCACGTGCCTAGCACGAGTGTCGACGCCACTGGTGTGAGCCGTGGAGGGACGATGCGATGGTTGGCTCGATGACGGTGCTGCTCTCGCGATGGCAGTTCGCCGCGACGACGATCTACCACTTCCTGTTCGTGCCCGTCACGATCGGACTGGCCTTCATCGTCGCCGTCATTCAGACCGCTGCCTACCGAGCCGGCGACGAGCGCTACGAGCAGCTCCTCGATTTCTTCGGCAAGCTCTTCTTGATTAACTTCGCGATCGGCGTCGTCACGGGGATCGTCCAGGAGTTCCAGTTCGGCATGAACTGGTCGGTGTACTCTGCCTACGTGGGCAACATCTTTGGCCCACCACTCGCGATCGAGGGTCTCCTCGCCTTCTTCATGGAGTCGACGTTTCTCGGCGTGTGGCTCTTTGGCAAAGACCGCGTGCCTCCGAAGGTGCACCTCGCATCCATCTGGCTCGTGAGCATCGGCACGATGCTGTCAGCGGCCTTTATCCTCGCCGCGAACTCATGGATGCAGCACCCTGTCGGGTACCGCATCGACGTCGCGA
Source organism: Actinomycetota bacterium (assembly GCA_004366215.1). Taxonomy (GTDB): domain Bacteria; phylum Actinomycetota; class Acidimicrobiia; order Acidimicrobiales; family Acidimicrobiaceae; genus Acidimicrobium. The sequence continues at coordinate 4,692 of ML178771.1, forward strand.
CCCACCAAGCGGTGATGACCAACTTCTGGGCCATCTTGACGAACGAGGTCTTCCTCGTCACGCTCTTCCACACGTTGCTCGCCTCCCTGATGACCGCCGCCGGTCTCGTCCTTGGCATCTCGATGTGGCAGGTTCACCGCCACGAACAGCACCGGGCCGTCTTCGCGACCGGCGCGCGCGTCTCGCTCGTGGTGCTCTTGATCTCCTCGCTCCTCATGGCCCTCGATGGGCACGTCCAGGGTCAGGTCATGGTCGAGACGCAGCCGATGAAGATGGCGGCCGCCGAAGCGCTCTACCACACGACGAAAGGCGCGCCAGAGTCGCTTCTCACGATCGGCAACCTCCACGACAAGCCGATCTTTAGCATCGGAGTTCCACACGTGCTGAGCCTGCTCGCGACCGACCACTGGAATGGGGTGGTCCAAGGTATCGACCAGCTGCAAGCAGCCATGGTGCGTCGCTACGGACCAGGTTCCTACATCCCGCCCGTCGCGCTCGACTACTGGAGCTTCCGCATCATGGCCGGGATCGGCGTAGTCATCCTGGTCCTCGCCATCTGGGGCGCGTGGCTCCTCTACCGGCACC
>ML178771.1:5286-5693 GCA_004366215.1 Actinomycetota bacterium
TGGTTCGCTCGCACCGCACTCTGGGCGATACCCCTGCCGTTCATCGCCAACACAACCGGCTGGATCTTCACGGAGACGGGCCGGCAACCCTGGATCGTCTACGGACTCCTCAAGACCTCTGAGGCCGCTTCACACCTCTCGGCGTGGGAAGTTGGACTCACACTCGCTGGCTTCACGATCCTCTACGGTGTCCTCGCCGTCGTCGACGTCGCCCTCATGGTGCGTTACGGGCGCCGATCACTCGACCACCCACAACCCGACGAGGCGAGCCACGAGGTCGGCTCGTTGATCTACTAGGAGGCGAACCGTGCATCCAAGCGGCCTTGAACTGTTCTGGTTCGTACTCATCGCGGTCCTTTGGTCGGGCTACTTCTTCCTCGAGGGCTTCGACTTCGGCGTCGGCATGC
>SIRY01000166.1 GCA_004366215.1 Actinomycetota bacterium
TGATCGGCGCGCCTCCTCCAACGGCGACCGAACCTACCATGACACGACGGGTAGGCCTGCGAGGTGCGAGCGCCACGGTCGGACGGGACATGGTTCACTGCCTCCTACTAGGAGAACGGGTTCGGCACTGGATGGGTGATGTCGAGGTAGAGCGCTGTCACTCCGAGGAACACGATCACCGCAATCACAGCGTAGGTCACCGGCATGAGCTTGAGCACATCGGCGTGGTACGGCCGGCCTCGACGTGAGCGCAGTCGCTCGTAGATCGCCACGGCAACGTGCCCGCCATCGAGGGGCAGCAACGGCACGAGGTTGAACACCCCGACGAAGACGTTGATGAGGACGAGCAGCTCGAGGACGGCACCGACGCCCGCTGCGGCCGCGTCCGAGGCCAACTGGACGATGCCGACGGGCGACTCGAAACGGGAGGCCGACTTGGCTGACGTTGGGTTCGACGATGGCTTGGCTACCTCCGCGAGGTACGTCGCGATACCGTGGGGCGTGAAGTGCGCAGCGAGCCCCGAGACCGTCGTCTCTGTGAGCGCCACCAGCGAACGACCGGCGTCAGCAAGGCCCCCGACGAGGCTCGCGTGCGCGACCGGCGGCGTGACCACGACGCCGAGCACTCCCCGCGAGCCGAGCGCCCGGTACGCGGCGTCTGCGGGCACGAACGCGCGAGCTGGTTCTGGCACGACCGTGCGCTCGACGACACGTCCAGCTGGGGTTCGCCACACGAGCGACACCGGCCGACCGGCTCGTCCGCTCACGACGGCACTGAACTGCTCTAGCGTGGGATCACGGTGGCCATCCACAGCGAGGATGACGTCTCCGGGCTCGAGCCCCGCACGCGCGGCTGGCGTCACCACGCCGGGAACGTGCGCGAGACCTGCGATCACGACGCCGCGGCTTTGGTACGCCCCCACACCGACCGCCAAGTACCAGAGCATGGCGAACGCGAGCACCAGGTGTACCACCGAGCCCGCCACGCTCACAGCTACCCGACGGGGAAACGACGCAGCACGGTACGTCCGGGCCTCTCGCTCCGGCGGCACCTCATCGACGTTGGTCATCCCGCTGATGCGCACGTAGCCACCGACGAGGAGCGCCTTGACGCCGTACTCGATGCCACGTCGACGCCACGAGATGACGCGAGGACCAAAGCCAACGAAGAACTCGGTCACGTCCATGCCTGCCCACCGCGCGACGACGTAGTGACCGAGCTCGTGGAGCACGATCATGGCGACGATCGAGGCAACGACGGCGAGCGTTCCAAGCGCGTGCCACCGGTACGCGAGAGCGACGACGGCGGCGAGCACGACGATCAGCTCCGCAAGGCGCCTTCCCGAGAAGGAGCGCGCCTCGGCGAGATCGGGGGCATCCTCGTCACGAGGCACGGCACCACTCCTCGACGACCGCTCGGGCAACGTCTCGAGCCGCCGCATCCGCCTCCACGACGTCGCTGACGCTCCCGAGCCGCTTAGGTTCGTAGCGCTCCATGCTCGCCGCGACGACGCGGTAGATCTCCGCCCACCGGATGCGCCCTGCGAGGAACGCATCGACGGCGACCTCGTTAGCTGCATTCATCCAGCACGGTGCCGCACCGCCCGCTCGGCCCGCCTCGAACGCGAGGCCGAGGGCCGGAAAGCGCTCGAGGTCGACCGGCTCGAACGTCAGGCTTCGCGTGCTCGCGAAGTCGAGCCTGCTCACGGCCTTCGGGGCCCGGTCCGGGTGGTAGAGCGCCACCGCGAGGGGTAGCGCCATGGTGGGCTCCGAGAGCTGGGCGATGACCGATCCGTCGCGAAAGCGCACCATCGAGTGCACCACGCTCTGAGGGTGAATGACGACCTCGATCGCGTCGTAGGCAACGCCGAACAGGTGGTGAGCCTCGATCACCTCCAGACCCTTGTTGAACAGGGTGGAGGAGTCCACCGAGATCTTCGGACCCATGCGCCACGTCGGATGCGCCAAGGCCTCCGCAACGCCAACGCACTCGAGCTCCTCGAGCGGCGTCGAGCGGAACGGCCCACCCGAGCTCGTCAGGACGAGACCGGCTACCCGATCGTCTGCGTCGCGCGTACCTCCGAGGCATTGGAAGACCGCAGAGTGCTCCGAATCGACCGGGACGATCTCACCGTCACCCTCGCGTCGCCAGTCTTCGACGAGGTCACCAGCTGCGACGAGTGACTCCTTGTTAGCCAGCGCGAGCCTACGGCCAGCGAGCAGGGCGGTGTTCGTGACCGTCAGGCCGGCGAATCCGGTCACCGCATTGACGACGACCTCTGCGTCCGCACCGAGCGTGAGCGCCTCGCGTCCGACCACCACCTCGACGCTTCGGTCGAGCTGCTCCCGCAGGCGTGAAGGGTCGTCCAGCCGAACGAGACCAACGACTCGAGGTCGCAAGGCGCGTGCCAGCGCGACGATGCCGTCGACGTCGCCGCCGCCCACGAGCACCTGAGCGTGGAACCGCTGCGGATCCTGCGCGACGACGCTCGCGGCTTGACGGCCGACGGAACCGGTTGCCCCAAGGATCGCGACGCTCGTCACAGTCTCCCAGCCTAGGCAGGCTACCTGAGATGCATCACCAGCATCAGGTAGTAGGAGGCTGGGAGCACGAGCAACATGGCGTCGATACGATCGAGCACACCGCCGTGACCAGGCAAGAGAGCACCGGAGTCTTTCACCTGATGCTGCCGCTTCATCGCGCTCTCAAGCAGGTCTCCAAGGGGCGCGACGACGGCTACGACGACGCCCAGCCACACACCTCGCGCCGTACCGAGCGCGCTGAGTACACCGAGCACGAGCCCCGTCGCGACTGCGGCGAGCGTTCCCCCGACGAGACCCTCGACCGTCTTCGCAGGCGAGATCGCCGGCACGAGCGAGTGGCGACCGATCAGCGAGCCGACGAAGAACGCTACGGTATCGTCCGCAACGACGCACGCGAGCGCTGCGAGCAGCGCGAGCTCTCCCCGGCCGCCGAAGGACTCCGGCCGCAGCAGCACCGCTGCGAACGCTCCAAAGAGACCGACCCACACCACGACGAGCATGGTGCGCGCCAGTCCGTCGAAGGGTGGTCGCCTGAGGGGGCCAAAGAGGTACCACGCCGCGCCGAGCAGGAAAACGCCGACGATGGTGCCGGCGAGTGGGCCAGGCCCAAAGCGGTAGCCGACTCCGACGAGTGCACCGACGCCGATGAGGCCGATGAACCGAGCCTCACGGACCCCAGCATGCTCGATGACGCCGAAGGCCTCAGACACCGCCAGCTCGAGCGCAAGCCCCACCACGACGAGCACTGCGATGCGCCCGAGCAGCACCGCCCCGATCACGATCGCGCCAAGCACGAGCCCGGTCAGGGTGCTCTGGAGCTTCGAGCGTCGAGGCCCGCCGCCTCCTTGGCTTCGCGAGTGCCGGTGGGACCGGCGTGAAGATCCTGCAGCCGCTGGCGCCGCGTCAGCCTCGCGCTGTGCCCGACGAAGCTGCTCGCGAGCGTGGCGCTCTGCAGCCATGCGCCGCGAGCGGCTCGACTCACGCTCCGCGCTCGCGTCGGCGTCGACGATCGGCAACTCACCAGTCCGCGGACCGCCGAGCTCGTCAGCGCGTACGCCAGCGAGTTCCTCGAGGATCCGGGGCACCTCGCCGGTCGGGGGCTCGCGCCAATCTCGGAGCGTCAGATCGTCTGGGTCACGAGCGTCTCCTGCGGTGTCGGCCGAGAGGGGAACGGTCTGTGCGTCAGCTGCGTCCTCGCCGATGGGCACCGTCTCGTCGCTCGACGCGTCACGCTCAGCTCTGCCGCCGCGTGAGGCGTTCTCGCGACGGCGGCCAAGGGAGCGATCGTGGCGTTCGTCCACCCGAAACCGGCCTAGACCTCGAGGAGGTCGCGCTCCTTGACCTCGAGCGCGCGGTCGAGCTCCCCAACGTAGCGCGCCGTGAGGCGATCCAGCTGACGTTCCACGTCCTCAAGGTCATCTGTCGTGATCGACCCTTGACGCTGTAGCGACTCAAAGTGCTGCTTCGCTTGACGGCGAACCGAGCGGATCGCGACGCGTCCCTCCTCCGCGCGTCGACGTACCACCTTGACGAGCTCCTTGCGCCGCTCTTCGGTGAGCGGTTGGACGGCGATACGGATGACCGAACCGTCGTTGGTCGGGTTGACACCGAGGTCGGAGTCGCGAATCGCTCGTTCCATGGCGGCCATCGCGGCACGATCGTAGGGGCTGACCACGAGGGTGTGCGGATCAGGAGTGCTGACGGAGGCCAGCTGGCGTAGCGGCACGCGCTCGCCGTAGTACTCAACGACGATGCCGTCAAGGAGCGCCGCCTGAGCTCGCCCGGTTCGCACGGTCGCAAACTCGTCCTCAGTATGACGAACCGCCTTCGCCATACGCTCCTCGAAACCGGCTAGCTCCGCGTCGATGTCGATCGGGTCCGCCATCACTCCACCAACGTTCCTATCTCGCCCCGCCAGGCCTTGACGATGTTACCCCGTCGTGACAGGTCGAAGACGACCACCTTGATCGACCGCTCCTTACAGAGCGTGACGGCGGTGAGATCCATGACCGCGAGGTTGCGCTCGATGACCTCCATGTAGCCCACTCGCTCGAGGTGTCTCGCCTCCGGATCGCGGCGGGGATCAGCCGTGTAGATGCCGTCGACCCCTGAGTGCGTCCCCTTGAGCACAACCTCTGCGCCGATCTCCGTCGCGCGCAGCGCCGCGGCGGTATCAGTCGTGAAGAAGGGGTTGCCCGTCCCGGCAGCGAAGATCACGATGCGCCCCTTCTCGAGGTGCCGCATCGCTCGACGACGGATGTACGGCTCTGCGAGCTCGGCCATCGTAATGGCGCTCTGCAGACGTACCGGCTGACCAAGACGCTCGATCGCGCTCTGGAGTGCGAGGGCGTTCATGACGGTCGCGAGCATCCCCATGTTGTCTGAGGTCGGAGGGTCGATCCCGATGGCAGTTCCGTCTGTCCCTCGCCAGAGGTTACCCCCGCCGACCACGACGGCTACCTCGACCCCGTGCGCCGAGCGCAGCTCGACGAGCTCCTCCGCGAGCTGCGCGAGCGTCACTGGATCAATCGTCGCCCGGTGATCCGCCCCGGCGAGGGACTCACCAGAGAGCTTCAGCAGAACCCTCTGCCACCCTCCCACGTCAGCGACCGATCTCAACCTGAGCGAACCTCACGATCGCCGCCCCCTCGAGCAGGTCAGCGATCCGTCGCTTCTCGTCCTTAACGAACGCTTGATCGAGCAAGCACACGTCGCGGTAGAAGCCTTCGAGCCGACCTTCGACGATCTTGGCGAGCGCGGCCTCCGGCTTCCCGCTGTGGCGAGCGCTCGCCTCAAAGGTCTCGCGCTCGCGCTCGACCTCCTCGCGTGGCACCTCGTCTCGCGACAGGTACCGTGGGCGGGCGAACGCGACGTGCAGCGCGATGTCGTGCGCCAGCGCGGCAGACCCACCGCGCAGGTGTACCAGCACGGCGTTGACGCCGCGATCTGCCTGCACGTGCAGGTAACCCGAGACCACCTCACCACTCGCAGCTTCGAAGCGAACGACGCGCCCAAGCGCGATGTTCTCCTTCAGCGAGAGCTGCAGGTCTTCGATGATGCTTCGAAACTTGTCGACGGCATCCTCTCCGTCGGTCGCCACAGCTGCGGCGATCTCGTTCGCAGTATTCACGAAGTCCTGCGCCTTTGCGACAAAGTCTGTCTCGCAGCGAAGCTCGACGATCGCCCCAGCCCGGTCGTCGAGAAGCGACAGTGCGATGGCTCCTTCGACGTTGTCCCGATCGACTCGCTTCGCTGCCGAGGCCAGCCCTCGTTCGCGCAGGATGCGTGTCGCTCGTTCGACGTCACCTCCCGCCTCCTCGAGCGCCTTCTTCGCGTCGAGCATGCCTGCCCCAGTGGCGCGTCGAAGCGCCTGAACGTCGCTCGCACTGACCACGTGGTCTCCTTTCGCTCAGTCACCCTCTGTCGCGAGGATCCAGCTCACGCAGCCGGCTTGGCCTGCCGCTGCTGACGACCCTCGAGCACCGCGTTCGCCATCAAACGCGTAAACAGCTCGCACGCCCGAATCGCATCGTCGTTGCCTGGCATGGGGTAGTCAACGAGGTCGGGGTCGGCATTGGTGTCGACGACCGCGACGACGGGGATCCCGAGGCGATTGGCTTCCGTGACGGCGATGTGCTCCTTCGGGGTGTCAATGACGAAGACGGCCTCAGGTAGACGGGTGAGCGTCCTGATGCCACCGAGGTTCAGCTCGAGTTTGGCGAGCTCCCGTGCGAGCCGGAGGGCTTCCTTCTTCGGCATGGCGGCGCAGTCGCCCCG
>SIRY01000167.1 GCA_004366215.1 Actinomycetota bacterium
GCGCAGCTCGTTGCGCAGCGGGCCGAGGCCCTCGCCCGACGCCTCGAGGAGGTCGCCGGGGCCAAGGAAGCGCGGCGGCGTTCTCCCTGCCCCGACGCCGGCCGGCGTGCCGGTCGCGATGAGGTCGCCAGGCTCGAGGGTCACGATCTGGGAGAGGTACGCGAGGATCTCGGCGACGCCAAAGAGCATGTCGCTCGTTCGACCGCGCTGCATGAGCTCGCCGTTCACACGAGTGGTGAGCTCGAGGTCGCGCGCGTCATCGACCTCGTCGCGGGTGACGAGCCACGGCCCAACCGGGGTCGACGACTCGAACGTCTTGCCCTGGAGAAACTGTGAGGTCCGGTACTGGAAGTCGCGCATCGAGAGGTCGTTGACGACGACGTAGCCTGCGACGTGCTCGAGCGCGCGCTCGACGGTGAGGTTGCGCCCGGGCCGACCGACGACGACGCCCAGTTCGACCTCCCAGTCGACCTGTGAGCTCACAGCTGGCAGCGTGATGGGGTCGAACGGGCCGGTGAGCGCTCGTGCGTACTTCGCAAAGATCGTCGGATAGCGCGGGCGCTCACCGTGGCGCATCTCCTCGATGTGCGGTGCGTAGTTCAGTCCGAGGCACACGATCGCGCCGGGGCTACGGACCGCGGGCGCAAAGGTGGCCTCAGCCGCATCGATGATCTCCTCGCTCCGAAGCTCGACGAGCGGAGCGAGCTCGCCGTTCGTCGCCCGCAGGGCCTCGGCGAGGTCGCCGAACGGCAGGAGCCTCCAGTGGGTCGTGAAGTCGATGCCGGCGCGGGTCACACCATCGAGGCGGAGTGTCGCAAAGCGCATCGTCGAACCGCTCAGGGTTGAGGGTCGTGCGGAGGGGACGACAGGGGTGCGTCGATGGCCGTGAGCTCGAGCGTGAGCGAACTGGGCGCATCGGCTGCGCAGTGGGGGCAGGGATCGCGGTGGAGCATCGATCGCAGGATTCGGGAACCGGATGCATTGAGCCGCACCATGAACGATCCCGAGACCGGATCGACGACGATGCTGTCGTAAGGCGTCCAGGGAGCTCCGACCTCCAGGGCCGCTGCGCCTACCTGGGTGCCCCGCGGGAGCCGCACGAAGCGTCGCAACGCCGTGTCGACGACCCAGGTGGAATGGCACGTCTCGACGACTTCGTAGCGCTCGTCGTCGAGCGTTGGCTGTGGCGGCATGGGCGGCTCCCAGAGAACGAGTGCCTCTAGTCTACCGCTCACGGCAGAGGCGTGGGCGAGCGGGGCCGACCTGGGCTAGGCTTGGCGATCTGCCTGCGAGGAAGGATGACCCATGGTAGATGAGGACCGGCCTGCGAGTCCTGAAGACGAGGAGCTCGCAGAGTTCTTCGACGCCGAGGACGCGCCCGAAGATCGCATGACCTTCTCGGCCTTCGACGGTTTTGCGACGGGGATCGCGCTTGCTCCCGAGGAGGTGCCGCAGGCAGCCTGGGTTGCGATCGCACTTGGAGAAGCGGAAGAGCGCGTGCCATCGCGCATCGTGACGCTCATGGCTCAGCACGTCGAGAAGGTGCGCGCCATCTTCGACGCCGGTGAGGGAGCGCAGCGGTTCTCCCCCGTCTTCGACCTCCTCGGCGAGGAGGACGGCGAGGAGCTGGTGTCGCCTTCGGATTGGTGCGCAGGTTTCCTCATCGCGACGGAGTTCTACCGTGAGACTCTCGACGCGCTCGCTGAGTCTGACGACGACGTGGCTGACCTGCTCACGCCCATCGTGACCTTCGGCACCGACGAGGGCCTCGACACCCTCGAGGCTGACGAGGACGGCGAAGAGCTCGCTGATCAGCTCATCGACGCGATCCAGCCAAACGTCGTGCGGCTCGCAGCACTCCTCCGAGCTGGCGCGAGCGACAACGGCGCCTCGGCCTAGGTCTCCACGACGGCGGCGTCTGCCCACAGGCGCTCGAGCTGGTAGAAAGCTCGAGCTTCAGGGGAAAAGATGTGGACGACCACGTCGGCGCAGTCGAGGGCGACCCAGGCGTCGCCAGGAGCACCCTCGACGCGCGGGTGGAGGGCGAGGCGTCGACGGATGGTCCGAGTGAGCTCGGCCACGAGGCTCGCACCGAGCCGCGGGTTGCGGGCGGTGGCGATGACGAAGTGGGTCGCGACCGTGGTGAGCGGCGAGACGTCGAGGATGACGACGTCGTCTGCGTGGTGCGCCACCGCCGCCCGGGCGATCGCGATCGCGTCGTCGCGAGGCGCCCGATCACGCGAACTCGAAGCGTCTCCTCGCTCGGTCGAAAAGGTCGTCACGCGCAACGACGCCAAGACGCCTGGAGCGCGGTCCACGCGCCGTCCGTCCCGTACCGACGATCGGCGGCGGGCCAGGAAGGTCGGCTGCCCTGACTTGGTTGCCACGCCGGTCGTTGCGATCGCTCGTTCGCTCTCACCGTCCCCTCCAGGCCCCTCGGCCCCTCTCCACCGCGCCTCGGGAAGAGCTTACTCGCGCGGCGTCGCCGTCGGCGAGGTCTCATCGCGGTAGAGTCCGTAGCGGTCGATGACGCGGATCGCCTCGTCTGGCAGGAGAAACTGGAGGGGGCGACGGTCGCGAACGCGGGCGCGAAGGTCGCTCGAGGAGATGTCGAGCCACGGCATCTCGGCGAAGATGGGAGCAGCGAAGCCGGGCATCACACTCGGACTCGGGTAGCCGTAGCGGTTGACCACCACGAGCCGACAGAGCGAGGGCAGCTCGTCGGCGCGCTCCCAAGTCGACATCTGCGCCGCAGCGTCCGAGCCGACGATGAGGTAGAGCTCGTCGTAGGGATGCGCCTCGCGGAGGCTCCGAAGCGTGTCGACCGTGTAGGAGCGGCCTCCACGCCGGATCTCGAGGTCGCTCGCAGCAAAGCCTGGGATTTGATCGACGACGGCGCTGACGACAGCGAGACGCAGCAGCGGGTCGGTGACGTCGCGGTCGTACTCCTTCTGCCACGGTATGTTCGCCACCACAAACAGGACGTGGTCGAGCGAAGCCGCGTACTGCGCATTCTGGGCAGCAACGAGGTGTCCGATGTGGAGCGGGTCGAACGTCCCGCCAAAGACGCCCAGGCGCATCAGCGACTCCGCACCATTGAGAGGACCTCGACGAACGCGACGCGGTCCGGTTCGTGGATCACCCACTCGTCGACGCCGTAGCCTAGAGAGACCTCGAGGAGCTTCTCGGCAACCTCAGCCGGTCGACCGATGAGCACTGCAGGCATCGCGAGCGCCTCGTGGGTGTCAACCCCGTAGGCCCTCGAGAGCTCTCGCAGCACAGATGGTGCGTCGGAGCCGAGGTGCATGAAGGCGCAGCGCAGCTGGATCGCTGGAGTGCGCTGAGCGAGCTCTGCTGCCTTGCGCACGGTCGCGACCTTCGTGCGGTAGGACGCTGCGGTCAGCTGTTCGGCGAGGGCGCGCCTCGACTCAGGTCGCCCAAGCGCAGGGTTGATGGTCACGGTGTCGGCGTAGCGAGCAGCGAGGGTGAGGACGCGCGCGCCGCCACCGCCGGCGATCAGCTCGAAGCCCGCGGGGCCTCCGGGGAGCCGGAAGTGGTCGACCGCGTAGTCGCGGCCACGGTGAGTGGCTTCGCCTGAGGTGCGTAGCTGCGCGAGAATCTCGAGCGCCTCCCCGAGGCGCTCGACACGGCTCGCGGGGGGGGCGAAGCGGATGCCGAGGTGGTCGAAGTCTCGCCGTTGCCAGCCGGCCCCGAGACCGAGGCGAACGCGTCTTGGGAACGCGGCGGCGATCGTGGCGAACTCAGCTCCGACGACGGCGGGGTGGCGAAGGTCGTTGTTGATGACGAGCGAGGCGACGCTGAGTCGAGCGGTGCTGCTCGCGGCGATCGCGACCGACGCGATCGGCGCACTGTCCTCTGCGAGGTGATCGGGGAAGGCGACACCGTCGAACCCCTGCGCCTCGATCTCTGCGAGCAGCGAGCCGAGCTCGCGGAGCAACACGTGGGACCCCAGCTGGACGATGAAGCGGAGCCCGCTCATCGCGGGGCGACCTCGTCGCGCATGGTTCTCTGAGGGTGCAAC